>JBFLZD010000052.1 GCA_040756435.1 Spirochaetota bacterium
AATAAGGAGAATGATTAAGTTTTTGGATTGATTAGCAAACAAAACTATTTTTATTAAAGGAGGATATGAATTATGGCTACAAAGCAATTAGAAGTGTATAAATGCGATATTTGTGGCAATATCGTTGAGGTGCTTCATGAAGGCAAAGGCGAGCTAGTATGCTGCGGTCAGCCCATGAAATTGCAGGTTGAAAACACTGTTGATGCTTCAAAAGAAAAACATGTACCAGCCGTTGAGAAAACTGCTGAAGGCATAAAGGTACAGGTTGGTAGTGTTGAACACCCCATGGAAGAAAAGCATTACATTGAATGGATACAGCTTATAGCTGGCGGCAAAGCATATCGGCAATTCTTAAAACCCGGGGAAAAGCCTGTTGCAGTATTTAAAGTAGATGCCCAAAGCTTCACAGTACGTGAATATTGTAACTTACACGGATTGTGGAAAGCATAGTTTATATAATAAATTACTAATTGAAGCGTAGTAAACATTAATTCTATTTTTAAGGGTGAGGAAATAGCATATGGTACTATCGAAAAAGATGGAAGAGGCACTCAATAAGCAAATTAATGCCGAGCTATATTCAGCATACCTCTATTTATCTATGGCAGCATATTTTGAATCTACTAATCTATCAGGCTTTGCCCACTGGATGGAATTGCAAGCTGAAGAAGAAAAACAACATGCAATGAAACTATATCATTACATAGTTGAACGTGGAGGTCGTATAGTTTTAGATGCTATTCAAAAACCACAATCTGAATGGAAATCACCATTAGATGTGTTTGAAGCTGTCTATGCACATGAACAGCATGTGACATCGCTTATATATAATTTGGCTGATATAGCCCGCCAGGAAAAGGATTATGCTACTGAGGTTATGCTACACTGGTTTATCAAAGAACAGGTAGAAGAAGAATCCAACGCAAGTAGCATACTTGAGCGCATAAAGATGGTAAAAGATTCTGTTAACGGAATTCTTCAGTATGATAAGATACTGGGAAAACGTGGTTCAGAATAATTAAAATTTCTTAGGGAGGTAAATACTATGGCAAAAAGTGTAAAAGGCACAAGAACTGAAAAAAATTTACTTGCAGCATTTGCAGGTGAATCTCAGGCACGGACACGGTATGACTATTTTGCTTCCGTTGCTAAAAAGGAAGGCTATGAGCAGATAGCTGCTATCTTTCAAGAGACCGCTCTTAACGAAAAGGAACATGCCAAACGTTTCTTCAGCTTTTTAGAAGGCGGCATGGTTGAGATACAGGCCAGTTACCCTGCTGGCGTTATTGGCACCACTGTGGAAAATTTAAAGGCTGCCGCAGCAGGCGAAAATGAAGAGCACACAAAACTGTATCCTGAAGCAGCAAAAATTGCTGAAGAAGAAGGATTTCCTGAAATAGCTTTTCTTTTTAGAAAAGTTGCCGAAGTGGAAAAGCATCATGAACAGCGCTACCTTGATTTAATGAAAAATATTCAAGATGGCACAGTGTTTAAAAAGGACAAAAAGGTACAGTGGAAGTGCCGCAATTGTGGTTATATTCATGAAGGTGAATCTGCACTTGACAAATGCCCAACCTGTCTGCATCCACAGAGTTACTTTGAATTGCTGTGCGATAATTATTAAAATTATTATATACCACAAAATATGGGGGTGTCCCAAAAGGCGTCTCTTTGCAATGACTTTTCCCCTCCTGTCATTGCGAGGAACGAAGTGACGAAGCAATCTTGTCTTCTGTGGTATTTAGATTGCTTCGCTTCGACAAGCTCAGCACAGGCGCTACGCTCGCAATGACTTTGCACCCGCGTCATTGAGAACTCCACGGATTGTTTTGGGACACCCCTTTGTAATGATTTTTGCCTTCCTGTCATTGCGAGGAACAAAGTGACGAAGCAATCCCTCTCGTAGCGAATACCACAGGCATGTGGCAATCTATGTATTCATTGAGATTGCTTTGCTTCAACAAGCTCAGAGCAGGCGCTGCACTCACAATGACTTTACACTTGCGTCATTGTGAGCCTCTCAGTTTGTTTTCATACAGCCCCTTTGTATCAAAATGACCACATTACTATAGTAACTATCGCCCCTTAAAAACGGGCTCACGCTTTTGTGCAAATGCCATGAATCCTTCTGCAGCATCTTCGGTTTTTGCTAGCATCTCTGAACATTCTCTATCAACTTTTAATCCTTCTTCTATCCCTTTTTCAATGCCTGTTATCATCCCTTTAAGGATGCTTTGTACTGCTAACGGAGCCTTTTTAGCCAATTGATTTGCATATTCCATTGTTTCCTGTTTAAATGTATCAGCAGAAAAAACCTTATCAACAAGTCCAATATGTAATGCCTCATACGGCAAAAGTCTTTTACCCATAAGGATTAAATCAAGTGCTTTGCTCTTACCTAAAAGTCGTGCCATACGCTGTATCCCACCCCATCCGGGGGTAATTCCAAGGTTTATTTCAGGGCATCCTATCACAGCCTTTGGTGCATCAATCATGAATCTGAAATGACATGCTAACGCTAATTCACAACCACCACCCAATGCATATCCATTTATTGCAGCAATGATTGGTTTTTTGAATCTATCAATTCGGTTAAATAACTCTATGGCATCCGGTCCATTATGCAGATTTGCTACATCCGAAACATCCATGCCCGCACAAAATCCTTTATCACCAGCACCTGTAATAATTAAGACGCGCATATCATTATTGTTTTCACATTGGGTTAACGCTTGGTCAAGCTCCACTCGCATTTGCATATTTATTGAATTAGCTGGTGGTCGGTTAAGTGTTAACGTTGCCACATAATTGTTAATTTCAAGAATAACAGTATCACCACCCATAATTTCAAACCTCCTCATGTACGTTTATATTATTTATATAAATATCTCGCTACATTTGTTATAGACAGTATATTATTTTCAACACTTTTTGTATTACATTATTTATAATCTTATAGCATATCACCAGCTATTATTTTTTTAAAATGTACTCCATAAGCTATAAACATGCAATACGAGCAAAGGTATGAATAGCTGCAATGTATTTAATTTACTTTTAATGTATATTGAAGATAAAATTATTAAAATTTTTACTTGATATATACACATATTACTTCAACAACGTTGTAAGAACTTACATCCAAGCCGTGCGAGGCCAGTTGTGGTGAAAAAAATCATACTAAAAATTGCATCATATAAAAACGTATTCATGCCAGGATTGCTTGTATCTGGTGCTTTATTTCTTTATGCCATTTTTTTCAACTTGTCATTTTCGTATATGGGCAATACCAGTACTGACGTTGTATATTTCATCCTCAGTCGGTATACGTTTTTAATAGTATCGTACTTTTTAAAAATAATACTGATTTATGCCTGTGTAGGGATAATACTCAGTATTTTCTTTAGCCACGGTATACGGCAGGTTTTGAGGCTGTTCAATAAAAAAGTTAACGACAAACATCTCTTCTACTCTACGGCAATTTTAACATTTGCTATTATTTTTCTTCAGCTTTGCAAAAGTATTATAGTATATCCACAATTATATCAGGAAACCATATTCAATAAAAATGCTGTATACAACTATTTCCAGATAGCTCTTACAAATAACCTTTCACCTGCTTTCATTGAAACAATACAGATATTTATTCTTGCTCCCTTTATAGTAGCACTGATACTGCCTGTACTTGATTATATAGCAAAACATAGAAGTGATATCATCGACATATTGATTATGTTATTTAATAGATGGAAATTTGTTGCAACTGCTCTTTTTATCATTGTAATTGGACTGATAGTTACTGTTACAGGAACTATCTCACATAACACCACCCATGAAAAGCCAAATATTATTATTTTAGCTTCCGATGCATTGCGACCTGATCATTTCAGCGGATTTGGTTATCACCGAACAACAACACCAAATATTGACACACTGATTGCACAAGGATCCACCTGTAACAATGTTTATACGGTGGTGCCACGAACGTTCCCTGCCTGGGTGAGTATTTTAACATCACAACTTCCCGCCCGGCATGGTATTGGCCATATGTTCCCAACGGCACGTTCACGAAAGAGGGAATTTGTTACCCTGGCAACAGTATTAAAAGAATATGGTTATCGCACCAGTGTGGTTGGAGATTTTGCCGCTGATATTTTTCCCCGCATTAACGTAGGCTTTGATGTTGTGAAAGCGCCAACGTTTAACATGCGTGTCATGATAAAACAGATACTACTGAAAAACCACACATTTCTTTTGCCATTATTAACCAATAGAATTGGATTTAAACTTTTTCCCGAAATACGCGAATTTGCCGAATTTGCCGACCCACAGTTTGTTATAGATGATATTAAATCTGAAATCAGCAAAAGCATTCATGCAAAAAAGCCATTTTTCATCACAACTTTTTTTTCAATTACACATTTTCCATATCCCGCCTGTTATCCATACTACAATTATTTTACCAATACTTCATATAATGGGCCTTTTAAATATTCTATAAATAGGATGGTTTCCCTGGATAGCACAGGCATAGCAAAAGAATATGAGCCTTCATTACAGGAGATTGAACATATCCGTGCGCTCTACGATGGATGCCTGTATGCATTTGATGAAGCTGTGGGCACCATAATTCGGTATCTTAAAGATAAAAACATTTACGATAATACGATTATACTCATTGTATCCGATCATGGCGAAAACCTTTATGAGTATGAATACGGGATGGGGCATGGTGAGCATCTGCGTGGTAAATATAGCCTGGTAATACCCTGTATTTTTTCTGGACCTGGTATCCCCTATAAAAAATACACAGCGGTAAGAAGTGCAATAGATATTGCACCAACCATTCTTGATTTGCTACATATTCAAAAACCACAATCCTTTGAGGGAACTTCCCTTTTTAAAAATCACAACCGTAATTTTGATGCATATTGTGAAACGGGAATATGGTTTGATAATACCGGAAAATTTTTCTTCCAGAAAAAAAGAATACTATACCCTGACATTACCGGTATATCAACCATTGATTTTGATCACAACGACGAGATTACTGTAACACCATACTACGACAACCTGATAATCACTGCAAAGCATCGCAGTATCCTTGCAAATAATCTAAAGCTTATTTATATGCCCACACATTATGGTATTGAATATGAATTGTACAATATAGCCCAGGACCCTGAAGAGCGAAACAATATATATAAAACATCACCGCAGGCAAATAGTATGAAACAAAAGCTGTTTTCATTATTTATTAATGATAGGAATATAAAAATATATAATAATTATTGTATACCTGTAGAATAGCCATGGTATATATATATTCTGCAGGCGCAATTTGTTTATTACGCCTGCAGCTAAAAATAAACTAAAAAAATGTCACATTGTATACTACACTTCTACTTCTGCCTGAACCTTTGTTAATACTTCAATGCCATCCTGATTTTTTACTGTAACAGCAAGTGTTGCTCTGTCTTTCTGCATTTCGGTTACCGTTCCTTCAATAGTCAGTGTATCTCCCATACGTACAGGAGATGCAAATCTGCATTTTAACTTTTTCAATCGTCCAGGGTCACTAACCCACGTGGTAATTGCATCAGCGGTAAATCCTAATGTGCATAAACCCTGCAATATGGCACCACCAAGACCCACCATTTTGCCAAACTCAGCATCAATATGAATGGGATTAAAATCACCTGATGCCCCTGCATAGTAGATGGCTCTATATTTATCAACTTCCTGATTTACCTTGAAACTATCGCCAACACTTATTGTTTTGTGTGAATTCATTGTTTTCATAACTATTTCCTCACCACAAAAGTATAAATTCCCTTACATACATCTTTCTTTTCCTGATTTCTGGTCATTATTTCAATTGCAATAACATCTAATTTTTCCTTATTTTCAATATTTACTATTTTTGCATCCGAATACAGCACATCACCCGATTTCACCACATTATAAAACTCAAACTCCTGCTCCCCATGGACAAGCATTGCCAAATTAAGGTTAAGTTCATTATCAAAAAATATAGGTTCAATGAGTTTAGCCCCAAACACAACTGCAAATGTTGGAGGAGCAACAATGGCCCTGTATTTTGATTGTGCAGCAAATTCATCATCTAAAAAATACGGGTTTGTGCTTTTAATAGCTTTTGCAAATTCCTTTACCTTCTCTTTGCCAACCTCATAAACCATTGTTGGCCACGTCTTGCCGATATACTTTTTGTCAATAGCCATAGTGTCACCCCCTTACATTAACTTCCATATTTCTGCAATAGGTCACGAGCAATAAGGATCCTCTGAATTTCAGATGTCCCCTCACCTATCTCGCCCAACTTGGCGTCACGGTATAGACGCTCAACAGGAAAATCTTTAATATATCCGTAGCCACCATGTATCTGCAGAGCCCAACTTGAAATTTGCGTTGCTGCTTCACTTGCAAATAATTTTGCACATGAAGCAAGTATAGCGGCTTCAGGATTATTCGTTTGCTTGGCCCATGCTGCTTTATAAATTAAAAGACGTGAAAGGTCGGTAAGTATCATCATATCAGCCAATTTAAATGAAACCTCTTGATACCGGTTTATTGGCTTACCAAAAGCTTTACGTTCAGCTGAATATTTCACCGCTTCTTCCATGCACGCCATGGCAACACCCAATGAAACTGTTGCCATGCCAATTCTTCCAAATTCCAATGTCTGCATTGCCTGAATAAAGCCTTTACCAACTTCCCCTAACACTGCATCTTCACCAACTTCACAATCCTCTAAGAATACCTCTGATGTTGGCGAGCCACGGTAACCTAACTTTTCAAATGGCTTTCCTGTTGAAAACCCTGGTGTCCCTTTATCAACAAGAAATGCTGTAACTCCATTTGCAGGTCCTGCGTCTTTATCATTATAAGCCATGACCAAACATACATCAGCAATGGGAGCATTGGTAATAAACGTTTTGGTTCCGTTTAAAATCCATTTGTCGCCTTTCTTTTTTGCAGTGGTGGCGATAGCGACTGCGTCTGATCCAGCCTGCGGCTCAGTTAAACCAAAGCTTCCAATGAGCTCTCCCGATATAATCCCTGGTAAATATTTTTCCTTTTGCTTTTTGGATCCAAAAAGCCGTATAGGCATACCGCATAAACCACAGCTTGCACCAACTGACAAGAATGTAGCCGCACAGGCTTTTGCCACCTCTTCACCCGCAATGGCAAAATTTATAAGATCCTGATTTGTTCCACCAAATTCTTCTTCGTGAATCATACCTAAATAGCCTAAATCGCCCAGTTTCTTAATGTTCCTCTTTAAGATCTCAACAGATTTTTCATCACCAATATCAAGCAATGTTGCATGTGGCTTTATTTCATTTTCACAGAATTTTTTAAAGTTTTCCTTTATTGATTTCTGTATATCGTTTAATTCATAATTCATTTTTTTACCTCCTAATATGCCACCAGATTATAATGCCAGCAATCGGGATATAATCAATCGCTGTACTTCAGAAGTTCCACCACCTATCTGAGCCAATTTTGCATCACGGAGCATTCGTTCCACAGGATATTCATGAATATATCCATACCCGCCAAAAATTTGAACAGCTTCAGAAGCAACCTTAAAACCCCAGTCACCAACAAATGCTTTTGCAATGGACGCCTGTAGATGATTGATTGGATATCCTGCATCTTTCAATGATGCAACGCGGTATACTGCCAGTCGTGCTGCTTCAAGCACTACCTTCATATCAGCCAATTTATGCTGAATAGCCTGAAAGCTTTTAATGGGTTTGTCAAATTGTACACGCTCGCATGCATATTTTGCACACTGCTCTATCATGAACTGCATTCCCCCAATAAATGGCGCAAGTAATGCACTCCGGTCCCATTCGAGTGTCTGGTGCGCATACATAAAACCTTCGCCTATATTACCCAGTAGGTTTTCTTCAGGTACTTCACAATCTTCAAAAAACACTTCCGAAGTAGTGGATGCTCTGACCCCCATTTTATGGAATGGCTTTCCGGTAGAAAAACCTTTAAAATCCTTTTCTACTATGAATGCTGATATCCCAGCATGTTTTTTTGATTTATCCACAGTGGCATATACAACGCATACATTTGCAACAGGTGCATTGGTGATGAATGTCTTGGATCCATTGAGTATCCACCTATCACCTTTTTTAACTGCAGTTGTTTGCAGTGACGCTGCATCTGAACCTGCACCTGGCTCAGTAAGTCCCATACAACCAATCCATTCACCGCTGGCTAATTTTGGTACATATTTTCTTCTCTGTTCTTCATTGCCATGTTTAAACAATGTATCAGTACATAAATAGGTATGTGCCCCTAATGCAAGCATATGGCCACTATCAACACCTGCATGCCCCAACGCTTCTCCAGCAAGGCAACATGTTACTACATCGGCTCCCTGACCACCATATTCTTCAGGAAATGGCAAACCTAAAAGCCCCATAGCCCCCAACTTCTTCCATATTTCAAAAGAAAACTCTGATTTTAAATCAGCTTCTTCACACAGGGGAACAATTTCATTTTTTGCATATTTATATATTGTATCCCTGAATAAAAGCTGCTCCTCACTGAACCCAAATTCCATCATTGACCTCCTTTGTTAAGTATTGTTTCAATTATTTGATTTTTTATTTTATGTGCATAATGCGCATAATCAAATGCATCAGGATCAATAACATATTGGATAATAAGTCCCTGAACCATGGAAACAATCATGGTAGCGGTATACCTTACATCTATGTTATTGAATTTTCCCAGCTCAATACCTTCATTTAAAATTTCTGAACATACATCACGATAGCTTGTATATAGTTTCTGAATAGCAGTGCGCATCCGTTCATTATGGTTCAGTTGTGTCCAGAAATCCAGAAGCACATAAAAATAATTTTTTTCCTGCATTACCAGGTTGCATGCTCGTTCTATAAATGCAGCTAATCGGTCAATAGGGTCTGATAGGTGTTCAAGATCCTGCTGCAGTGATGCGCGGATGTTACGATTTATCTCCCTGAGTAAATTTAACAGCAGGTCCTGTTTATTTTTAAAATAATAGTGGATCAACCCTGTTGACATACCTGCTTCCTGGGCAATATCCTTTATTGTGAAATTGTAATATCCCTTTTTACTCACCACATTGTACGTGGCTGAGGTAAGCTGTGCACGCCGTATATCAAAAATGTCAGAGCGTTCCTTAATTTTCATTTGAATCTCCATCCATATGATTGAATGTCCAATCAATAGTATCAAAAATCATTACTACATTATCCTTATCAAAGAATTATAATCATGAATACTTATTGATTCTTTGGCTTTCTGCTCCTGTAGTCTTGTGGTTCCACCCATTAAAATTCCCTTTGAATTCACCGTATATATTTCAGGAATATCAAATAACAAAAGGCTTATGTCATCATATTCTTTACTGTCCAAATTCCCAACATTATCAATAATATGTGTTATAGCATCCATCAATGTAACATCTAACATATCATCAAGTACAATGCCACAATGTCTGATAATATCGTGGAAACCGTCACTATACAAAATAATCCGCACTTGATCTTGCAGTTGTATACAATCAACAGAACCAATTTGTTTGCTTCTCCCAGCAAAATTCATGTTGACTGACGTTTTGTACACCAGACTCTTATTCTGCCTGTTATATACTTGTAATGAACTATCGCCACCATGTGCAATAAATGCTCTTGAAAAAGACCCAAGTTTTTCAAGTGCAATCAAACTTAGAGTTGATTTCAAATGATATTCCTGATTGGCATATATACCGTTCAAATAGCTTAACCACTCATCACTGCTTTGCGGAATTGTATGCAGACCATTGACAATATTTGAAAGCAGTAAGCGTGAACCGTGAGGGAAGCGCTCCGTTGCATCCGCAACCGCAAACACTTTATGATCAAGATCTAACAGCAAACTATCACCATTACCATAGCCACAGCGCACTTTATCAGTACCGGTGATAAGTACCATGGCAAACGCTCCATCGGCTATCACCGCCCTCACATCATTATGTAATTCAATAATGCTCATACTCAATCAATGACCCTGAAATACAGTATATCTTTAATGGTGCCTTTCTTTTCATCTGAAAATACAGGTTCAACCCGTGCACCAATTTTTACTTTTGATTCATCATGAACATCAATATAGTGCTGAAATAATGTATCAGCACCATCTAACTTTATAAATCCATAGCCGTAAGGGATGGGTTTTTGTGTTCCCGTTTCAGGATCAATAAATGCAAATCGTAAAATAGTAAATGTCCCTATTGTCCCTTTTGGTCCAACTTCAACAAATTCTTTCATCTCAACAAAGCAGTCACCGCACACTCTTCTGGGTGGCACATAGACTTTTTTACACTTTGGGCATTGCACTCCTAAAAATTTTCTATTATTCTTCAGCTCATAAAAAAATTTGCTTCCATACATTCCAACTGAATAATTAAACGGTTGTACAGCTTTCCCCGATTCAATAATTATATATTCAATGTTTTCCATTGTATCCTCCTACAGATTGGGTTTCTTTTTGCCATGAAGTAACATATCTGTCCACATACAGCCACCAAAACCTGTACTTACAGCAAAGTTGACATCGGGCACCTGCCGTGCTTCTGCCTTGCCCATAACCTGCAATGCAGCTTCTGCGCAGCGTATTAAACCAGTGGCACCAATAGGATTACACGCAATAACCCCACCCGAGGGATTAATAGGAAGCTCACCTCCCATATCGGTTGCACCGCTCCATATGTATTCTGCTCCCTTACCGCGTGGAACAATTCCCATATCCTCAATCCAGATTATGCCAGCAAACGAATACGGCTGATACATCTCTATGACATCAATTTGTTTTCGTGGTTCAGTAATACCACACTTTTTGAACAAATCCCGTGAAGCTTCAGCCATACTGTCAAGCTCACCCCAGTTTACATCGCCTAAATATGTGTATTTATGCCTGTTTGCCGTTGCCCATATCCAGTCGGGTGTGGATGTTATCTTTTCTGCATAATCTTCGCTTGCCATAATCACTGCGCATGCACCATCAGTACGGGGACATACATCAAGAAGATGAATGGGGTCAGCAAGCATTGGTGATGCTAAAACCTCTTCCAGTGTGACCTCTTTTCTAAGTTGGGCATACGGATTGTTGCAGGCATGCTTGCGGTCGCGCACTGAAACCCGCGCTCCATCCCTATCAGTAGCTCCATATTTTGCCATGTAACTTTGTGCCTCAACGGCAAGTCCGGAGATAGCTCCTGCAAAAACTAACCTGTCCCATACCGGGTCAAATGCAGTGGTGATAGCCCCTGTAGTATCTGACTCAGAATTTTTTTCCCATCCAATGATTAAAACCTTATCAAACATTCCTGATGCAACAAAATGGTATCCACCTATTGCCAGAGTACTACCCGTTGTCCCGCCAGTAGTTAATTTTATAACCGGTTTATGATATCCACCCGAACCATCGATACTCCAGCAATCAACGTAATTGATACCTTCAAAATGGTCCATGTTGCCAATGATAATGGCATCGATATTTTTTATGGATAGATCAGCATCCTCCAGTGCTCTAGTAACCGCTTCATATATTAATTCCCGGCCACTAACATCAGGTCTGTGGCTTTTATGATGAGTCTGACCGGTTCCAACAATTGCAACTCTTCGCTTTGCCATAATTGCCTCCTATTTTTCTTTATCAAGAACCCATACGCAATGGGATTGTCCACATAATCCATTGACACCATGGGCAACACCCCGTTTTGCGTTAACCTGCCGCCCACCTGCTTCACCACGCAATTGCAGTACAACCTCAGCAATTCGGTACAAACCTGCTGCTATCACCGGATGGCCACTTAACAATCCACCTGATGGATTCACCGGCAGCTTTCCATCTCGGTCAAATATGCCTTTTTCAAGCAATGTACCTGCTTTGCCATATTCTGCCAATCCCAACCCTTCAAGCCACATAAGTTCCTGATAGGTAAAAGCATCATATAGTTCAGCCACATTAATTTCTTTCTGCGGATTTGTTATACCAGCCATTGAATACGCTTTCTTTGCAGCTTCTTCCAGGGCTTTAGCTTTTGATAAATCTCTATCGCCCATAAAATATGCATCAGAGCAAAATGCAACACCCTTAATCCATACTGGCTTAGCTTTAACCTTTTTCACAAAATCAGCATTGGCTATAATGATTGCACAGCATCCATCGGAAACCGGCGAGCAATCTAATTTATGCAAAGGATCAGCTATCATTTCCGAACTCAACACATCATTTACCGTGATATCCATTGGCAACTGTGCATAGGGATTATCCTTTGCATTTTTATGATTTTTGCATGAAACCAGAGCAAGCTGTTCTGAAGTTGTTCCGGTGGCATGCATATATGCCTGTGCTTGCATTGCACAAGCCGAGATCATATCCATCCCAAGGCTACGTTCATATATTGGATCAAATGCTGCATTAGTAATGATGCTTGAAATGCTTTCAGAACCTTTGCTGTGTGCAGTTACCAGCGTTGTTTTATAATCACCACTCAATGTACGTGCCAGTGCATATGCGGCTCCAAATGTTCCATCGCCTTCTACTGCCGAGCAGTTTTTATATCTAACACCACTTGCATCACCAACCGCCATACATGATATTGTCCTTCCATCCCAGAAATCACTTGATGTAGTGATAACATTATCAATATCATCAATTCCAATGCCGGCATCATGTAATGCTTTGTTAACGGCTTCCCAGGCCAGGTCAGCATATGTTTCACCAACCTTATTTTTTTCTATTGTGGTCATACCAACACCAATTATTGCAGCTTCCATTTCTATCCTCCTATTTTACCGGCCTGAAGTGAGAAATGGCATGTATAGAAGCATTCTTTTCATCAGAAAAGACAGCTTCTACTTCCATTCCTATTGAAATCTTTTCAGGTTCAATTCCTTCAATATAATGCAACATTGCATTGTCTGAACCTGCAAGCTGTATGAGCCCATAGGCAACAGGCACATTTTTCTTTAATGCTGCAAGTTTCCTGTAAACAACGGTATAGGTAATCACTTTCCCTTTTGGCCCAACCTCTTTCCAGTTTTTTGTATCTACATAGCAAAATGGGCATGTTTTCTTTGGAGGGCAGAATACCTTGCCACACTGAGGGCACTCAGTCCCCAGTATTTTTTTCTCATCACGGAGGGTTATGAAAAATTTTGATGCTGTTTCCCCTGCCCACCATTGATACGGAACACTAATTTGACTTTTATACACCTGTGGTTCAATTCCATTAAAGATATCTTCCATAACTATCTCCTTATCTTCCAATGATATACCGGTGCGGATCAACCTCTTCACGTAAAATCCTGAGTTCATCATCCGTTGGTGGTTTTGTGTCCTCAATCTTCTTTGCCCACTTTAACTCAAATCCACAATTGTCCTGCACATCTTTACGGCTGTATCCCGGATTTATAGAAAGCACTGTCATCCACTTGGTTTCATCATCAAAGCCCATAACTGCCATATTGGTAATAATACGGTAGGGACCGGTGCCCTCGGGCAAACCTGCTTCATAGCGGCTTCGTCCACCGTGGAGATAACCCGGAGAAGTTATAAAATCCAATTTATCAGTAAACCTGCGCGCATCCTGTACTGTCATCATCATCGTGCGCCAGCACAGTGAGGCTAAATCATTGGCACCACCGGAACCAGGGAAGCGTACTTTGGGCTTTTCATAATCATCGCCAATCATTGTGGAATTGATATTGCCATACATGTCTATCTGTGCACCACCCAAAAAGGTATAATCAACCATGCCACGCTGACAGGTTTCCATGACCTCTGGCATTGAGCTTGCCATAATTGCTTTATGAAACGTACGTGAATCTCCAACCGAAATGGGCATGGTGGGTAATATGGGTGCAACGCCACCAGCCTCAAACATGATACACAAATTGGGTGAATAAAGTTTTTGCGCTAACATTGCTGCGGCACACGGGGCCCCTGTTCCCACAACAACTGTCGCCCCATCCTCTAAATTTCGTGCTGCTACACATATCATTAATTCCATTGGATTGTATTCCATGGCCATCCTCCTACTTATTGTTTATGAGATACTCAATGGCACGTAGCTTTTTCATCTTTTCTATCCCACCATTTATGTTGAGATAGTCATAAAAATTATCCACCCCATAAATCTGTTCCTGTAAAAACTTCTCTAACTCCTTTGGGTCCTTTTCCACTTTAAGCCAAGTTTTTAAATGCTCTTCATCACTGAAGTACTCATATGGCATATTGCCTGGATAGCTGCCATACGGAACCTCAATAACCGCATCAACACACCAGAATGGGATAACTGTTTTTTCAGGTTCCCGGCGTATTTCATCATGCGGAATAATACGCTCAGCAGTTATCACCACTCGCTTGGAAGCTTTTGCTAAATCAAAGTCCGACACCGATGCTCCATACACCCTGCAGTTTCCATAGATATCTGCTTCGTGCACATGAATGGCGGCAAAGTCAGGGAACAGTGCAGGCATGGCTGCATACTTCTTGCCGGTAAATGGGCAGGTTATCACTTTAGCAGCACTCTGCCCAAAAGTATCGGTACCCAGTATATTGCGTGTTGGAATAAATGAAATTCCCATGGCTGCAGCTTTTAATCGCCATGACAATGAGGCGTTGGTCCATTCGGTAAGTTTGATTTTGCCACTTTCAACAGCACGGCGGGCATTGGGCGATAGGCCTCGCGCTTCCAAGCCTATAATGTATGCCACATCACAGCGTTCAATACACTCACCCGCCACCAGTACCTGAAAATCGTGGGTTGATGTGTGCCCGGCAAAGCCTAAATGTTTTTTCCGCTGGCGCACTATCTCATGAATGATAGCGGTTGGGATACGGTTTGCGCCAAAACCACCGATAGCAATGTAATCACCATCTTTAATCATATCCCGCACCACATCCTTAACATTAGCCAGCTTTGGCTTCATGGAACGTGATTTATTCCTGAAAAAAGCACGTGCATGATCGGGATCCGGATCAGTAAATAATTCATTTTTACCGGATAAAAGTTCTTCTCTCATATCACTATCGTGTACACTCATTGCCATAGTTTCCTCCTTTAGTAAATTAAACATCAAAACATTATAATGTTGGTTGAACATACAATCAAATATAATCGTTTTTAAGCAACTTGTACAGTTTTCGCATCCTCCTCATACAGTGAGTCAATGATGGGTTTATACTTTTCCTGAACAACCTTACGTTTCACTTTCAGTGTTGCAGTTAGTTCTCCAGTTTCTTTTGAAAATTCACTTCTTATTATCCCTACCTTTTTGACTGTTTCATACCGTGCTAACTTTTGATTGCACTTCTCAATGTGTTCTTCCACTATCTTCTGGAACTGTTCATTTTCTAGCAGATCATTAAAACTTGTAAATGAAATGCCTTTTTCCCTTGCAACATGTTCAGCCTGCTCCTGGCTGATATTAACCAGTGCTGTTAAATATTTTCGCTTATCACCAATAACTATCGCTTGTGTAAACAATGGATCTGACTTAATAAGATTTTCAATCTTCTGCGGTGCTACATTTTTACCGCCTGATGTAATAATCAAATCTTTCTTTCTGTCAGTAATCATCAAAAATCCTGCATCATCAAATACACCAATATCGCCACTCATAAAATAGCCATCAGGGGTAAACGATTCTTTAGTTTCTTCAGGCATCTTCCAGTATCCTTTAAACACATTGTCACCTTTTATAAGGATCTCGCCATCATCAGCTATTTTAATATCAACACCCGGTAAAGGCCTCCCTACTGTTCCAATTCGGTAATCAGCAATATTACTCATGGTAGCCGGTGCACAGCATTCGGTCATGCCATAGCCTTCTATAACCATAATGCCTGCCGAGTTAAAGAACAAAATTATTTCTCGCGCGGTTGGAGCGCCTGATGCTGTCATCCAGCGAACTCTGCCACCCAATGCGTTTTGTAATTTCTTAAATATGATAGCATACGCTATTTTATATTTTAATTTCAGCAATAATCCTGGTTTCTTCTTCTGTTCACGCAAGGTGCTTATCTTATTACCAACTTTCTGTCCCCAGTAAAATACTTTTTGTTTGAATGGAGACTGTTCCTGAACCTGAGAAATAATCCGCTGGTAAACCTTTTCCAGTACGCGGGGTACAGCCAGCACCACCGTTGGCCGTTTTTCCTGAATGTCCTGTAAGATAGTATCTAAACTTTCTGCATACGATGCAGTGATACCCACATACATTCCGTAAAAATGCCCAGCTATTCTTTCAAACACATGACTCAATGGCAAAAATGGAACTGTCTGATCAGTATCATACGCATAATGTGGCTCAATTTTGTGCAATGCCATGACTACAGCCATAATGTTTTTATGGGTAATCATTGCGCCCTTTGGCACACCCGTTGTCCCGGAAGTATAGACTATTGTTGCAAGGTCATCCTGTGTTACTGCATCTGCCAGTTCTTTAAATTTACCAGGATTAGCATCATACAATTTTTTGCCACTTTCAAGTAATTCAGCAAAGCTCATTACTAGCGGATTTGCACCAACCCCTTCCATATCAATTACTATAATCTTTTGCAATCCCGGATAACGTTTTGCAGTGTATAATCCCTTTTTTAATTGTAGATTGTTTTCCACAACCATAAACTTTGATTCCGAATGGGAAACAATATACTCAACCTCTTCATCTATCAATGTGGGATAGATAGGCACTATACATCCTCCAGCACCCAATACACCCATATCAGTGTACAGCCACTCTAATCTATTTTCCGATAGCAATGAAACCCTATCGCCTTTTTTGAGCCCCATATCATACAATGCCAGTCCAACATATGCAGCGCGTTTATAATAATCTTCCCATGAGGCACTTTCCCACCTGCCTTTTAATTTCTTCTCAATTGCTATTCGTGGTCCATATTTTTTAGCTCTATTCTCAAAAACCTGATTAATTGTTTTTTCTTCCATAACATCCTCCAAATTATATTAACAATGCTTGAATTGGGGTTTTCGTTTTTCTAAAAACGCCTCAATCCCTTCTTTTTTGTCATGTGTCTCTGCAATCTTTCCAAACAATGTGCTTTCAAGCTTCAAACCTTCTTCAAGGCTTAGTTTGCTTCCTTTCATCACTGCTTCCACAATAGCCCTTACTGCCACCTGTCCTTTTTTTGCAATTGATGACGCAATTTTTAAACCTTCTTCCATTAACGTTTCTGCCGGGTATACTCTGTTAACAAGTCCAATCCGCAATGCTTCATCCATAGTGATAAACATTCCAGTTAGCATTATCTCCAGTGCTTTTGCATTTCCTAATAGCCTGGCACTACGTTGTGTGCCTCCAAATGCGGGGATTATTCCCAGCATAATCTCGGGTAAGCCCATCTGCACATTTGTGGCTGCTATACGCATGTGGCATGCTAATGCTATCTCCATACCACCACCAAGGCACAATCCATTTATAAGTGCAATAACAGGTTTAGGCGATAGTTCACATAAAGAAACTATTGCCTGTGCCCTGCTTGTTATCTCCACTCCTTTTTCATAGGTATCCACTTCCTTAACTGCATTGACATCAGCACCAACAACAAATGTAGAACCTTTGCCCGTTAACACAATGACGTGAACACCATTATCCTGCATCAGTTGTTTCATAACACTTTCAAACTGTTCCATAGTTTCCGTATCAAGTGCATTCAACGGTGGATTATCAAAATACACAACTGCCACGTTTTCTTTTTCCATCTGATAGTAACATTTATTACCCATACAAATAACCTCTAATGGTAAATGAATGCAAAACGGATTGTTAGTACACCCCTGCAGGAGTTGACCCGGCAGGGATGTACTATTACAATAACTATCGCTTACGCAAACCCATAATTTCACGTGCTTCATCAGGTGTAGCAGGTTCTCTGCCTAAGGATTCAGCTATACGTACTGCCCATTCAACCTGCTCATAGCTTCCCTTAGCCAATTCACCATTAGGTACTCGGATATTATCTTCAAGACCAACACGCATATGCCCACCAACAAGACACGACATAGTAATTGCAGGAAACTGCTCAATTCCAACTCCACACGTGGTGAAATTAGAATCCTCGGGCAAAGCATTTTTTAAAACCATAAACATATCCGGCCTGAATGACATACCACCGGCCACACCCCATACAAAGTTGAAGTTATATGGTTTTGTAAAGAATCCCTGTTTTGAAATTAAAAGCCAGTTATCAAGGCCTCCAAGGTCATACACTTCAACTTCTGGTTTTACCCCATTTTCTTCCATTGCTTTGCCAAAATCCTGCAGCATGGTGAACGTATTTTCAAAGACAAAATCTATAAATATCTTACCCGTCTTACGATCTATGATGCTGAAATTCATGGTATTGGTATTGAGTGAAGCCATTTCTGGTTTCACATATACTATCTGGCTAATACGCTGCTCAGCTGTTTTACCCATACCTACTGCAGAACTCAAGTTAACAATTATATCCGGGCACTTTTCTTTGATTGCATCATGCGTATCTTTAATGCGTTTATGGTCATGAGTTGGCATACCATTGTCTTCTCGGGCATGGACATGAACCATTGCAGCACCTGCTTTATAGCATTTGTAAGCTTCTTCTGCAAATTCCTGTGGAGTGTAAGGAACTGACGGCGTCTGATTTTTCATTGTTGCAGCTCCGGCCAGTGCTGCGGTGATAATGACTTTTTTGGACATAGCTTTCCTCCTTTCTTTTAATAATTTTTCCTCTTCGGAAATTACTGGCTCCTCCCCTTTTGCACCTGAAGGTTTACGTTCAGACACAAATGCTTTTTCAGGTTTCTTAGGTGCAAAATGAGAAATATCTAAAATTGTATTTGTGGGTGAAGATGAAAATACTGCTTCAACCTTCATTCCTATTTTTACTTCTTCAGGTGCTATCCCATCAAGAATGTGAACAATAGGTGTATCAGCACCATCAAGCTTAATAAGTGCCATCACAAAAGGTGCTTTCTTTGGAAGATGTTTGTCATCGTAGCGTACAACCGTGAAATTTACAACCTCGCCAGATGGCTGCACCTCCACCCAGTTGTCCCGTATATCGGTAAGATCACGCTCACATGTCTGGCGTGGTGGCAGATATACTTTGTTACACACAGGACATTTCACACCCATGATTTTTTTCTTGTCACGGAGTGTGGTAATAAAGGTACTACCCACTCTTCCAGCAAAATAACTATAGGGTAATGCTAACTTTCCTTCAACTATAAAACAATCTTTCCTGTCATAATCAAGTGCCATAGCATTCCTCCATCACTCATCAATCTCAAAATATTTGATATCAAAGATGCTTCCAGTACGGTGTTCATTCCACACCGGGCGTACACGTGTACCTGAAACATCATCTTTACCGCCTTTTATCCTGTCTATCTGGTCCCTGCGGATTAAATGCGCAAATGTGTCGTTACCCTGACAACCATCTAACAATATGTTTGCCATTCCATACGGCGTTTCCCGTGTTTCGCCTGTTAATGGATCAGGGCTGGCATAATATACATATTCCATATAACGGACCTGACCCTTTGGACCAACTTCAACCCATTCATCCACACGAACACGGCATTCTGCACATACTTCTCGTGCGGGCAATTGGATTCGCCCGCATTTGGGGCATTTATTGCCAAGGATCTTCTTTTCTTTCAGTGCATTCAAAAATTTTCCCATTACAGGTCCAGTTGAAAACTTCTGATCAACAGAAATTATCTTTTTCAGTACAATGAGTTCCTGTTCTGGTGTACCGCTAGCCATTGGGTCCTGATACTTTCCAAATATCTCACCTAACTTCAATGCCAGCTGCGTTTCACCAACTATAGCTGCCTTCCCTGCAGATAGCAGTGAAAACGCATCAACCTTACCCAACATCACATCCACCCAATCTTTAGCTTCCTGAACCTCCAGTTTAACGGTAAACTTTTCTGCTCGTTCTTCTTTTAATTCGCACTTCCCATCTTTAATGTATGCCGTCCACACACCACCATCAGCACCACCTATATCATACACAATGACAGCCTCCTGTGGGGCATTCTGCGGCTGAAAACGAGAAACAAGAGTACCAAACATATCCAGAATATAATCCCGAGTGGACATGGCAGCTTTCTTTGGTACATACTTTTTAAACATCTTTGCAGTCTTCCCAAATTGTCCAAAATCCCCCTCAATTTTTACCTTACCAGAAGTAAAGGCATTTGCCGCATCAACCTTGCCAATATTAATCCCAACAAATGTCTCTCCATCGCATACCATCACTGCAGCACAATCGCTTAAATCATCTGTTTTAATGACTTCAAGCAATCCTTCAGATACAATGATTTTCCATTTACCGTCACCAGTAATATCATATCCAAACTTTGCAGTAACACCTTTTGCACCTTCCGGTCTGAATCGATCGTTCATTGTATCAAATATATCTTCTACTTTAACACCCCAGTATTCCATATAACCCTCCTACCAGCTTAATTCTTTTTCTAGCATCATCAAAACAGTCCACATGGTACCACCAAATCCAGAAGCTAAGGCATGCTTAACTTCTTTTGGAATTTGATGTGCACCTGCATCGCCTCTAACCTGCAACGCTGCTTCAGCAACCCGCAATAATGCAGTGGCACCTATAGGATTTGTAGCAATAACTCCTCCTGAAGGATTGATTGGCATTGAACCGCCGATCATGATCTCCTTATTTTCTACCAAACGAAGATGTTCATCACCTTTCAGGAAGAAGAAGTCTCTCAACCAATCCAGTCCCCACCATGCAGCAGGATCATACATTTCAAACACATCGAAATATTCCAGTGGGTTCTTAATATCATTACGTTTGAAGAGTTGCTCTGCAGCAAATTTATGAGTCTTCAACACAGGAAAATCCTTGTGATAGCCAAATATATTGAATGTTTCTTCACGATGAATAGTAATGTGATCCCGTATCCATACAGGTTTTTTCGATAGTTCCTTAGCCTTTTTCTCGCAGGCAAATATTACTGCACAGGCACCATCCGACTGTGAACACATATGTATAAGCCTTAGCTCACCAACAAGCTGTGGTGACGTATTCATCAAAGTTTCAACCTGATCAAAATCCAGACCAAATGCTCTGTGTGCATTAGGATTTAAACATGCATGCTTATCCATGACAATACGATACATCATTGCAGCACGTTTTGCTCTGTCTTCACCAAATTCCTGAATGACATCGTAAGCAGTAGAACCTGTTAATGCACCGGTCTGCAGATTCCTGAACCATAGGGGATCGGCCATATTGGTGATACCACCTGTTGTATGGCCTTCCTGCAGTTTTTCAAATCCAATAGCCATAACGATATCATACATTCCTGACGCAACCAGATTGTCACTGGCACACGCTAACGTTGTACCCACTGTTCCACCAGTCGTTATTCTGATGCTGTCCTTTCCATACGCTCCTGTTCCCAGCACATGCCATAAATCCGGCTGGTGAATCATCTCAAATAGTTCCATATTACCATGCACTATGCAGTCAATATCCTTGATGCTTAAATTAGCATCTTTAAGAGCAGCAGATACTGCTTCATGAATCATCTCAGGCTGATTGACATCCTCTCTATGGCTTGAATGTTTAGTCTGTCCAACACCTATAATTGCAACATTTCTGTTCTTTTTATGTGCCATGGTCACCCCTCCTTTACACTTCAAAAATCACAACAGCCTGGTGTTGACCGGCCGCACCATAGGTGCTCTGTGCCAATGCACGTTTTGCACCCTTAACCTGACGTTTACCAGCTTCACCTCTGAGCTGATAAAAGCACTCGATAGCTCTGGCAGCACCACCCAGAAGCAATGGATTGCCGTTTAACATGCCTCCAGACATATTGACATTGAATTCATCCATGCCACCATCATCAATCCACTTCCCACCATTGCCTTCTTTAGCCAGTCCAATGCCTTCAGCCCACATTGGCAACTGGTATGCCGCATGGTCACACAATTCAAAAAGTTGAATATCTTTTTTAACGTCCTTGATTCCTGCTTTCTTCAATGCTCTTTCTGTAGCATTTTTAAGCGAAAAGTTTGATGTTAAATCCTTATCCCCCAAAAAATAACTATCCATACAGCTTGCATAGCCGGTTATCCACACGGGCTTATCTGTAAATTCTTTTACACGTTCTTCACTACACAGCAACATGCCAAAAGCCCAATCAGTTGCTGGATAATAATGCAGTTGCCGTAGAGGATCTGCTAATAAAGGCGACTTCATAACATCTTCTTCTTTTATTGCTTCATTTTCACGTGCAAAGGGATTTCCCTTAGCTTTTTGCCTTGAACGTACTACAATTTTGGCTAAATGTTTTTCGGTTACTCCTGATTTTTCCATATATGCCCGTGCCTGTAAGGCATTCACATTGACAAAATCCATCCCCAGCGGCCTGCAATAAAATGGATCAAATGCTAGATTTGTACACATATTACGGCTTTCCGTCTGCGACTCCTTCATATGTCCCATATAAAGAATCACATCATCATGCCCTGAAAGTATGCTTGCAATAGCATACCCCAAACCATTAAGGCTTTCCTGTGCCATCTTCTCTTCACCCCTGAAATGTGCTCCTACAACATCCGTCATGCCGTTATTTGATATTGTACGTGCATCCCATACATCATCAGAACAAGTAATAACAGTACGTATTCCCTTTTCCATGTCAAAACTAACTTTAGTTTGCTGCATAATACCCTCAAAGCATTCCAAAAGCATATTCTGGAAACGCGCGTACCACAAATTGGGGTCATTCTTAATCTGAGCAACAGCACAGATAGCAACTCGTTTCTGCATACCCTATGAACCTCCCTTTTAAAAGATTTTATGGTAAATCCTAATTATAGCCAAAGCTAACAATAACAGTTCCAGAAATCACCATGCTTAATAGCTTTTAATATTGAATCCTTATCCCTTTTTGCATCCAGTTCAATCCATGCCCTGCCAATGCCTATAGCTGTGTGAGCATCATCAGACACAATCGAAGGATGTGGAAATGTCATTTCGTCAAAACGTTTAACTTTAAAACCTTTGCTGGTTATTTCCATTGCATCAATGGTGAACATGTTTTGAAGATCATAAAGCCTATCCATAATCTGTTCTATATCAAGGTCATACTCAGGCAGATGATTGAATATATGAAGCAACTGATTATCACCAAATATCCTGTTTACATGGATATATCCTTTCAAGAAAACAGTCATTTCAATACCTGCAAAAATAATCATATTTGATTTAACATTACTATAAATTTCATCATAACCAGGCTTTAAAAGGTAATCATGATCGGTAAAAGCTATAAAATCGTAACCTTTTTCTTCATAACGCAAAGCTACCTGCTGAGGTGTAAGCGTCCCATCAGAACATGTGGTATGCGTATGTAGGCACCCTTTCAAAAGCATCGTATTATATAATTTAAGTAATTTTTTAAACTATTGAATGAATGTCCAACCAATATTTTGATAAAAAAATAATAATTTGAAGTATCATTTAATTTATTGGACATCCAATCAATTTGCAAATTAATTAATATAATACAATATGTCAATAATTTTTTAAAAAAATTTTTTCTTTTTTCCCTGCACTTTTCAT
>JBFLZD010000053.1 GCA_040756435.1 Spirochaetota bacterium
ACCAATCAACCCTGAAAGAGCGTTCCCATGAACAAGCATATCAAAATAAAAACGCCGATACATTTTTATATAGTCCATAATTGCCTCGCATGTTTTGAAAATACTATATAATATAAAAGGTATCAAGACACCTGATAGTTATGAGAGAGCAGAAGAAAACACCGGAAAGCTATAACCAATTTAGCACGTGAACAACAAAATTATAAAAAATTAAGATGAGTGGACGTTTTTTTATTTCTGCCGATTACGATTTTATTGTTTTTTGAATGTTTGCTTTATTTTTACTTCCTATCTTTTCCAGCAATGGCCACAACGTTACTACCAATCGTGGGAATACCATTATAAAACGCGTTATAAATCCCTGTGATGATGGCACCACTATTTCAGGTCTTTTTGTTTCTATTCCTTTGACCACAGCTTTTGCCACATCTTCAGGTTTTTGTGGCTTACTTAAAAACGTAAGTGGCGAACCTCCATGCGTTGCTTCATAGTGTAGCATGGGCGTATTGACCGAATCCGGTAAAATAGTTGCAACATGGATATTATGTTTTTTCAATTCAATGTGTAATGTTAAAAACAAACCCCGTAATGCAAATTTGGTTGCAGTATATAGAGAACTATATGTTTCAGGCACTATTCCAGCCAGTGAGGCGATAGTTACTATTGAGGGGCTTTTGCTCTTTTTCAAATGTGTCAACACCTCATACGTACAGTTAATTGGGCCTAAGAGATTAACCTGTAACTGTTGGTTGATTTCTTTGTACGAAGCATTTTCAAAAAGGTTTGGTTCAATGATTCCTGCATTGTTTACAAGGATATCGATAGCTCTATACTTTTTTATTACTTTATTAACCATTGACTTTACTGATTTGATATCAGTTATATCACAGTACAGGCTATAAACTTTATCACCATACTGTTTTTGCAAGTCAGCTAACGCTTTTTTATTAATATCTACAAGCACGCATGTTATATTCTTCTTTATAAACTCAGTAGTAATAGCCCTGCCAATGCCGCCTGCCGCGCCAGTGATTATTGCAATCTTTGTATTCATAATTTTGAGCCTCTATATAATTTTTATTTTTCTATTACTGATAAAAATTCACCAATTTGTTTACACATATCATTAAAATGGGGATTATACGTTAGTCGTGTAATAACTTTATACTTTTCAATATTTTCTTGGGTATTTTCGCCTTTCCATATTTCAGGATCAGTTAAACACTGCTGGCGCTCTGGACTATCTGGCTTGTAATATAAACAATTACGATAATCACCATTTTTACCGTAGTGTGGATCATCAGGTGGTATGGTGATACATATATGAGGTATATTCAATATCTTTTCCTGAGGGAGATAGCTATTTACTGTGATAACAAAATTATCCTCTCCATCATAATCTTTTTCAGGTTGTATGGTATACAAAATAAACATCTTTTTACCAGTAATATAATTTTTCATAACAAAAAGTGTTCGTTCAGTGCTTACCGTGCGGTCATCTATACTCTGAGCAACAAACACAGGCACTGAAACTTTTTTACCTTCATCAAATAACGCATCCACTTTCTTTATAAGCCTATATGTCTGTGTCACACCATTAAACGTAAATGACTGATATTTGGTATAATCTACATCATCTTCTATACTTTCCCAATCTTTGAATGTTCCTACAACCGGAGCCATCCATGCCAATTTAGAATAAATGGCAAACGCCGGTGCAAACAAAAACAGCCCTTTTACATCATGGTTAGTATTTGTTAGTACATAATGAACTGAAAGCAATGCGCCCGTTGAAAAGCCACCCATATACACATCTTTTGCATTCTTTTTAAGCTGCAACATACCATAGTGAGTAGCTTTTATCCATTCATCATTTTTAACTTTTAACAGGTCACCTGGTACAGTTCCATGTCCTGGTAAAAGTAGGCC
Organism: Spirochaetota bacterium; assembly: GCA_040756435.1. Lineage (NCBI taxonomy): Bacteria > Pseudomonadati > Spirochaetota > Spirochaetota bacterium. The sequence continues at coordinate 1,930 of JBFLZD010000053.1, forward strand.
ATAAACAAGGAACCCTTTTTCAGCAAAATATTTTCCCACAGCACGTAAAAAATATGGTGAATCCGACAGACCATGTATAAGCAAAATCCCTTTGGGATAAATGTTATTAACCGGTTTTATCTGCGGTTTGAAAATAAAGGGGCTGTTCATGGCAACAATGGCATCCTTATTTTTTGTTTCAACACGAGCATTTGCAATAACATGAGTCATGAGTTCCACATACTGTTCATACGGTGTTTCCAAAGGGATAGTAAAAGCGCTGTTAAAACCTGATTCTTTTAAACGCGAAGGATTTTGAGCATAGACAAAAACTAATAGAGTAAAAAGCAGCGAAATACTTATCCATAGCTTACGTTTCATCATGTCCCCCTATAATAATAGAATCTCACAAATGTTATTCCGAAGCTCATTCAGAATCTATTGCTGTATTATAATGCTGTACCTTATCATGCAATAAATTAGGGATAAGGTTTACAATGACTTTGCCAATAATATTTTCATGGTACAGTTTCTGAGCCCGGTGAAGTATGATTGGTTACCGCTGTCGCAAATAACCATATGATGTCTAATGATTTATATCCAATATAGCTTTTGCAACAACTTTTTATATTGATTGTGTTAGAGTTTTAATTATTAAAACTCACTACCAAAACTGCTGATTTCATTTGTAAACCGTTTAAGAATGTTTTGTTGTACCATGACATTTCATTACGTATCCAGCCACCAAGACTAAGCGATAGTGATACCGATTTACTACTCAGCCACGTAAGTGCCAGACCTACCATTGAAGCTTTAACATTTTTTGTTGGAACATCATAATTTTCACTTATTGGAAAAGGTACAGTAGTAGTAATCTTTGCTGTTGCTTCAGGTTTATTGAGGCTGTAGCTTACAAGATAATATGGTGTTATTTTAAACAGGTCATCATATTTAAAGGAAGGAGCTATTCCAAACGAAACGCCAAATAAGGTTGCAGAGCTGTCAACTGATAGCTTGATATTTGAAATTTCAGGCAATGTCCCTGTGCCATTGTATTTCTGTATAAATATACCCGCAAACAGGGGGAGTGAAAATTCACTGGATTCAACCACATCATACCCTATGCCTGAATATAAACTGATTATTGAGTAATCAACCTTCATCTGATAGTTATTAGCATCCAATCCCTTATAGAAAGCTGAAGATAACCTTCCATCAAAATGCATATAAGCTGCAATGCCGAATATAAGCATCCTGTCGCTGGTAGCATAGCCAAATCCAGCACCAGCGCCATATCCCTTTAAATCTTTACCTTTAATTTCAGGGTCATCATATGCTTTTTGAACAGTGAAGTATGCAGGAACTATCGAAACCATATAGTTATCTTTGTTATAATGGGTCATGGGAACAAAACTATCAGCAACTATAGATGCAGCAATATTGGTTATTCCATCAATAGTTTTGGCGGAAGGGTCAAGATCAATACTCTGGGCAAATAGTGTGTATGGAAATAATACCACGATTATTGCTGAAAAAATAATAAGACCATAGCCTATATATTGTTTCATTGTTGTAACTCCAAAATTTGAATTATGTAATCTTCCAAGTGGATAGCCTTATTAAAAAATTTTATCATAAAAACCAATGATAGTGGTAACAGATATGGAGATTCTATCATTATCTATTATTGGTATTGTCACTATTAAACATACTTTATAATTACTATTTAGCTTTTGTCAATGAAAATAATAGGATCTCACGAAACTCCTTAGAAGAATTGCTCAATGAATCAGGGAATATCCTGGGTGCAACCAATGAACAAAAACAGGCTCTGGATGAAATAGCTAAAAGTATAAATGTATTTAATGATACTATCCAGAATATTGCTACAAGTGCACAGAAACTATCAGACTTTTCCATTGAACTTGCCACTATGGTTCAGAAATTGAAAAGCCTTTCTGAAATCAAGAATAATTAAAAATTTTCTTGACAAAATTTTATTTATAACGGATGTTCGATATAAATAAATTACTAATGGGAGGTTTGCACCAGTATGACTAAATTAGAATATGATGCAATTATAGTTGGTACCGGGCCTGGTGGAGCAACGGTTGCACGGGAACTATCGAAAAAAAAGAAAAAAGTACTGATGATAGAACGAGGCTCTGACCCCCAAATCAAAGGTACCTATCTGCAGGCTGCATCAATGTTTATGCCGGGGAAGGGAACCCTGTTTACGTATGGCGGACTTGCCATGGTGCGCGGCATAACGATGGGTGGTAGCTCAATATTTTACTACGCTACAGCGTTTCCGCCACCTGTTGCCATGCTAAAAAAATATGGCATTGATATTACCAAAGAAATTGAAGAGTGTAAAAAGGAACTACCCATTGCACCACTCAAAGATGAACTTATTGGCCCCATGGCAAAACGCATTATGCAAAGTGCTCGTGAGTTAGGGTATCCGTGGGATAAGCTGCCCAAATTTGTGTTTCAGGATAAATGCAGGGCTAACTGTGATAAGTGTAATTTAGGCTGCCCATATGGGGCAAAGTTTAATGCACGGATGTGGGCAGAGGAGGCAGTAACAAATGGAGCAACATTGATTGTCAATGCAAAAGTTGAAAAAGTACTGTTTGATGGCAAGCGTGCAGTTGGCGTAGAGTATACACAGGGCTTTAAAAAACAAAAGGTATATGGCAATGATATTATTATTGCAGCTGGGGGCATAGGTTCGCCAATTATATTGCGCAATAGCGGTATGAAAGGAGCGGGGTTTGATTATTTCTTTGATCCGCTTATCTGCGTCATGGGTACGGTGAAGGACATAAAAGGTGGCAGGGAATTCCCCATGGCAACAGGGCATCAGTTTGTGGAAGATGGCTATGTCATGACCGATATGACTATACCGCAGTTACTGTATCAAGCATTTACAGCTGAAGTTTTTCGCTTTGATAGGCTTTTTAGTCACAGCCGAACATTGCAAATTATGATAAAGGAAAAGGATTCATTGGGTGGCTATCTTACCGATAAAGAAGGAGTGCGCAAGAGATTGGCATTTGATGATAAAAAGAAACTAATGCATGGCTATGAGCGGGCCAAAAATATTTTAAAGAACGCAGGAGCAAAGCATATATATAAATCGTGGTATGTAGCAGCACATCCAGGCGGTACGGTAAAGATAGGCCATCTTCTTGATAAAAATTTGCAAACTGAAAAGGAACATCTGTATGTGTGTGACTGTTCGGTAATTCCAGAAGCCTGGGGTTTGCCACCAGCACTGACATTATATAGTTTAGGAAAACGTTTGGCAAAACATTTAGCAAAATCAAAGTAATGTATAACAAAAACAGATATGGGGTTATAAATGCCAAAAATCGTGGATCATGATGCATACCGTGATGATCTCTTATCGCGCTGTTTCTGGGTATTTACACAATATGGCTATGACAAGGTTACTATGCGTAAGATTGCTCAAGTGCTTGGTGTATCAACCGGAACACTGTATCACTATTTCCCCAACAAGCAGGCAATTATAAAAGCCCTTTTTGATTGGGTCATGCGCACCAATGTGGGGGATGTAAAAAGTAGAGTACGTGATATTGATGTTACCAGTATGCGGATTGATGTTGCCACTGAGTTCTGGAAAGAAAATGGTGACTATTACAGACATGTGATGTTACTTGCGTTTGACCTTTTGCGCAATACGCCAAAAGAAGAACATGAACCGGTGTTTCAATCATTTGCTGATTATTATAAAAAAGCAATGGTTGAAATATTTAATATCCCGTATGAATTTGCTGAACTTTTATTTATACTGTTTTTGGGATCTGTATTTCACTCAATTGTTACACCTCACGGTTTTTCATATGATAAAGCGGTGGATACCATTGTAAAGCTAATCTATGATACCGTGAAAAAAGGATGCAATGACACAACATAATAAAAAAATCTAAAATACGCTTGTGCGATAGTTACCGTGTAAAAGCTGAATGATTATAATGGGAGGCTTTGCCAATGAAAAATCTTTACCTTTCTTCCGTATGGATGAAGCTTGTTACCACACGGGAAGGAAAAAATTTCCTGCATCAATCTACAAAAGAATTTTTTACCCAGTGGACAAAAGATAGTGTATGTAAAAGAGCCATTGCTAAGGTGATATTGTTCTGTATTCAGCCTTTTGTCAAAGCAACGTCAACCGATAAAACCGTAAAGGAAATCCTTGATGATGAAACCTGGTGGCAAAAACTTGGTGAAAGTTTACTACACACTATTGCTGTACACGATATGGCTGAATTGAAGCATTATGCTGATGCAATAAGTATCCATGCGCCTCAGGTTGCAGGCACGGTGGCTAATGATATATGGATGTACCCTGCCAAAGTTTTAACGCTTTTTGCCTGTATCCCTTCAGTGGCAAATTGCACAATCCGATGTGCCAATGAAGCATTGAATCCAATAAACAATCAGGCACCTGATCTATTAGCTGATGTTGTGAATTCCCTTGTAAAAGAAATTGACTCTAAGGCATTAGGTTGTATGGCCAATCAACTGTGTGAACTTATACGCAAAATAGATGTAGGTGATGAGCTTTTAAAAGAATCTGCTTCAACACCACTTGAGCAATCTATCAAAACTATTGTTACAGCAGTGTTAAACGAATTGGATGATAAAACAAAGCAAGAGATTTTTTACAGTTTACTATCGCTTAAAAATAAAATTACTGGAGGTATATTAGAAAGCCTTCAAGAAAAACCTGATGTATTGAGCATGCTGATTAATGCAATTATTCTGAATAAATTGCACAACATTCAGACTGCTCGCACAGTATTACACAATTATCGTACACAGGAAAACGTGACGGATTTCCCCGTTGAAGAGATTGCGCATTTTTGTAATGAGCTGTTGCGTTTTATTGTTTCAGTTCACAGTACCAATAAGCCGTTGTTTGATTCACTTATAAACCGCTTTGCACATGCGCTGGATGCTGGCGCATTTCAGGATTTTTTTACACAGGCAGCTGGCGACTGCTTTGCAGTTCTAAAACCTGTGCTTGCTAAAATCTTTCCATTTGTACTTGGTTTTTGGACAGAACTTATACAGGAAGAAGATGAAACCATGCAACAGGCACGCAAAGCTTTTGCACGTGCATTATTACACGGTGTGGAGGTAGACAATGTTTGAAGAATTTTATACCATAGCGCAATCAATCAACAATGAATATATTGCTAAGGTAAAGGAACAGGGTGCGCTATGTATTGGTTATACCTGTTCATATTTTCCAGAGGAAATATTACATGCCTTGGGCATAATACCATATAGAATAAAGGGGCTTAATGTATCATCGCTTTCAATTGCTGATGCTGCGTTTGGACCATTTATATGCAGTCACCCAAAGTGTTTGTTGCAGCACTTTGCTTTAGGGGATTATTCATTTCTTGATGGCATTATTGTTACGCCAGGCTGCGATTCCATGCGCAGGATTGATGAGTGTATTCGTAAAACTGCTGTCAATTTAGATTTGCCAGTAGTGCCTCCGTTTTTCTTTCATTATGCTGTACCCCATAAGATTACTGAATACAGTGTAAAGTGGCTTGTTGAAGAATTACATCGATTTATTGACAGTGTTTCAGCGCATTTTGGGTTATCGTTTTCCTATGACAAATTGAAGGAGTCAATTGCATTTTACAACCGATTGCGAAAACGTTTAGAAGAACTTAACGCCCTGCGCATACACTATCCTGCACGTATTGCAGGTGCTGATGCTGTTGCAGTGTATGTTGCTGGATTGTCTATGCCCCGTGATAGGTTTTATGGTATGATGGAGTCATTGTTGTCTGAATATACTGGCACTGCGCTTGAAGATCGTAAGCGGCTTATGCTTATTGGTAGTGCCAATGATGATATAGATTTTATTAAAACAGTTGAAGGGGAAACAGCAGTGGTGGTGGCCGACACATTGTGTTATGGGCCGCGGCTTGAGGTAGATTATGTGGATGAGGAGGATGAGCCTTTGCACGCACTGGCGCTGCGGTATCTTAATCATAGCCATTGCCCGCGTATGTATGGTGGATATAAACAGCGCCTTGCAAAGGTGGTGGAAGCCATACGCATAGCGCAGGTGGAGGGGGTTGTGTTGCAGAATATCAGGTTTTGCGATTTGCATGGTGCTGAAAATGGCTTGATTGAGCGCGACTTAGAGAAATTGGGTATACCTTGTTTGCGCCTTGAGCGCGAATATGGACCACTGGCTGATAATGAGCGTATGCGAATGCGTATAGATGCATTTTTAGAACGCTTAGAGGTAAGGAGATTAGTATGCGAAAGGCCTTAAAACAATATAATTTTGACTGGATGTTATGGCGCACGTATGAAGCGGGTTCACGGCTTTTAGCGGGAACAAGGCAGGAATATGATATTGCATTACGCTATATACCAAATTTTCGGGACCCTGTTAAAGAAGTTTTCAAAGCAAAAGCAGGGCAATTGTTTTTACAGATGACAGCCACATACCTTGATAACATTGTCAATGCACATCAGCGTGGAAAAAAAACCTGCATGACAACCTTTTGCTTTTCACCAGCAATACTGTATGCGCTTGATATTGTTCCTGTAACGTTAGAATTACTAACTGTAATGATGACATTTTTATATAAGCGGGGCACCGGTGAGTTTTTAGATTACTGCAATGAAGCTGGATTTACGGAAACATCATGTTCATCACAGCGTGGATCAATGGGTGCACTGTTAGCTGACATAGGGACGCCAATAGATATGGTTGTTACTGATTCGCCAGGTGTGTGTGATACCAATGCCAATGCGTTTGCATTCTTTGCAGCATATAAAGATTTACCATTTTTTCAACTCAATATGCCACCATGGTTAGTGGAAGAGCGTGTAACCGAGTATCATGTGCAGGATTATAAAGCACTGATTGGGTTTCTTGAAGAGCAAAGTGGCAAAAAGCTTGATGTTGACAGGTTACGGGAAATACTTACCGAACTGCAAAAACAGGATGAACTTATAAATGAGCTTGAACAATATTTAAGTTACAAACCTTTACCACTGTCTGTTACCACCTGCCTTTTTATCTATGCAGGGCGCTTCATGTTTGCTGGGATGCCCATCTACACACAATTACTTGAGATGCTTGTCAATGAAGGAAGGGAAAACGTTACACTGCTTAAACAGGGAATTAATATATCACATGAAAAATCACGTGGATTTTTTTGCTACATAGACCACTACACCCATAGTTTGCGGTTGTGGCAGATGTTAGAGGAACTCAACATTGGCTATTCAGGAAATATTTTGAGTCATTTCTGGGCTGATAGCAATCCGCCAGTGGTCCATAACAACTGGAAAGAAGCAGCCTATTCCATTAAAACCGGAACACTGGAAGAGATGCTGACAAGTATTGCAGCCATTAATTCACGTATGCCAATGATAAAGTCTATTCGCGGACCGTATGATTCGCCGTATATGTGGCTTCAGGATACACTTGCTCTGGCAAGTATGTATAAGGCCGACTTTATAGTCTATAATGGAACGCCGGGCTGCCGTAACACCTGGGGCATGGTGAAGTTACTTGCACAGGACACCGAAAAGGCAGGTTTTCCCACTCACATTATGTATGCAGATGCGTTTGATGACCGTGTGCAATCGTGGGATGCAACTCGTGACCGCTTTGAGGAATTTTTGCGCGTAAGGAGGCTACTATGATTGTTGCTGGGTGTGACATTGGTTCGCTTACAACAAAAGTGGTTTTATTTGATGGCAAAAAGATAATAGCTTCATCAATCATCAAATCAAAACCAAAACCTGAAGACGGTGCTTATGAAGCCCTACAACAAGCGTGTGCGATAGCAACTGTTAATCAGGACAATATTGTATATTGTGTTGGCACTGGTTACGGGCGCAAACGTGTTCCCTTTGCAAACAATACTATATCGGAAATATCGTGCCATACTAAAGGTGCATTTTACCTGTATCCCAATGTGCGCACTATCATTGATATTGGTGGGCAGGATTGCAAAGTTATTTCCCTTAATACACAGGGCGAGGTTGATCGCTTTGTTACCAATGACAAGTGTGCAGCTGGAACAGGCCGCTTTTTAGAAGTGATGGCTAAGGTGCTGAAGATAGAATTACAGGAACTATCGAACATGGCTAAAAAAGGAAATGAAGCAATTACGTTAGCATCAGCTTGTACCGTGTGGGCACAGGCCGACGTCATAAAATATCTTAATGAAGGAATAAGCAAAGAAAACATTGCTTTAGGTGTGTGCAAGTCCATGGCAAAACGAGTGGGAGTGCTGGTAAATCAGGCAAGCATAAAACGTGATGTGTGCATTACCGGTGGTGTTGCAAAAAATACGGCAGTGGTGAAGGAACTTGAAAATCTTTTAGGTGTTACCATTGTAAAAATAACAAATGTTGATCCACAGCTTACCGGGGCCTTGGGTGCTGCACTGTTTGCATATCAAAAAGCTGGAGGTTAATGGTGATAGTAGCCGGATGTGATATTGGTTCCACAACAGCAAAGGCTGTTATACTTGACGATGGCACTATAATTGCAACGGTACTACTTCCAGTAGAAGGAAGCCCAAAGGATGCAGCTCAGCTTTTACTTTCTTCAATACATGAAAAGACAAGTATAGACATAACACAGATTGAAGCGTGGTGCGGTACCGGCTACGGCCAAAAAAATATTCCGTATGCCAGCATAGTTGAATCTGAGATTGTGTGTCATGCTAAGGGGATCCAGTATATTGATAAAGACGTGCGTACCATCATTGATATTGGCGGACAGGACGCTAAGGTATGCCGCATTGATGCATATGGCAATGTTCAACGGTATGTGTATAATGATAAGTGTGCATCAGGTACTGGAAGGTTTTTAGAAATCACAGCAGATGTTATGGAAGTCCCTATTGCCAAACTTGCTACTCTTGATGCAAAAGGTGTAAAAGAGATTACACTATCAAATCAGTGTGTGGTTTTTGCTGAAACCGAGGTGATTTCCCTGTTAAACAGTGGGGAAGATATGGGTAATATTGTTAAAGGATTACACAGGGCATTGGCTTCGCGAGTGGCGTCTCTTGCACTGAGTATTGGTGTTGAAGAAAAGATAGCTTTTTCTGGCGGTGTTGCACACAATGCAGGTATGGTTAGTGCACTTGAGCGGGTTTTGAAAACAAAAGTAGTGGTACATGAATATTGCCAGATAATGGGTGCGTTAGGTGCAGCATTAATAGCGCAGGAAAGGGTAAAAAGTCGTGTTGCATCCTGATTTAAAAGATGTACTGGAGTATGTGCAAAAACATAACCAGGTAAAAATATATGCTATAAAAGATCAAACACCATGGCCGCAAGTTTCCCAAACTGCAATGATATTTAAAGACGACATTGGGTGTGAGTTAGGTGGACCGTATGGTTCAGCAATGTTGCATTGTATGTATGATGCAGTCGTTGATGGTAGGGTAATGGTAATTGGCAGTGATACCCTGCATGGGCATTCAGTGTGGGGAAGGCTTACGCTGCTAAATGCAGCAATAGATGATGAAGAAAGCTATTATAGCTTTTTACAGCAGGTAACGCTGGTACCGGTACAGCACTCAATGGAAGGCGTCATGATACGAATACAGCCTTCTTTGTATAAAGAATGGATACGAATTCACAAAGATTATGTAAAAACACATACTATGATTCAATTTTTTTCAAGGTTATATACATGGTACAAACAGCTGTCGTGGATAAGGGGGGTTGAATTTGTTGCAATAACATCTAACAGCGATGACATTGCCAAACTGCTTCCTCTCATTGAAAAACATAAAAGTATTATAAAGGCATTTGAAAAGCGCCTGGTTGAAGATATAAAAAACTGCGATACCTGTGATAACAACACGGTGTGTACTACAATTAACTCGTTATTTAAAAAAGGTTGATACCCATGGAAGCTCTAAAAACCAAAGTCATTGCTTTCTGTGGAAAGGGTGGAGCAGGGAAAACATCGCTGTGTGCATTGACAATCAAATACCTTGCACACAAAAATAAACGGGTGCTTGCCATTGATGCTGATCCGGCAGGAGGCCTTTCGTGGGCGCTGGGAATAAAGCCTTACAAAACTCTTGATGACCTTAGGGTGACATTACACACAGCGGTTGATAACAAATCGGTACAGAGTAGTGACGAACTATATGCAATGGCAAACTATGAGCTTCTTGCAAGCCTTGTGGAGCATAGAGGTTTTGATTTTTTGAGCGTTGGGCGGCCTGAAGCTGAAGGATGTTATTGCAGCATAAATGCGTTTCTCCGTCACTGCATTGGCAAACTCACAGAGCATTATGAGTATGTATGCATTGACGGTGAGGCAGGGCTTGAGCAGGTTAACCGCCGTGTGCTTGAAACGGTGTCACATTTAGTCATAGTCAGTGATACATCAAAACGAAGCATAGAAATTGCATACAATCTTTTAAAATTGGCACAGCAGCGTACACAAACCATGCACTGCGGAGTTATTATCAATAAAATGGGCGATAGTACCTGTGCAAACAAACAGTTGCCGGTAATTGGCACCCTGCCAGTATCCAGTACCATTGCCACCTTTGATAGTGAGGGAAGAAGCCTTCTTGAAATGAGTGACGATGAAGAGTATTACACCAGGTTTAGAGAGTTACTAAAAAAATATATTTGAAAGTAGTAAATCCTCAGTGCAGTTACTTAAGCAACTTTTCTTTGATTGAAAGTCAATTACTATGGCTATTTTAGGCAAGGAAAAAGAAATTTTGTCAGTGTGTGATACAAGATTGTTTAACATGTAGTGTTTGATAAAATGAAAAAGAGGTATCATTACAATCTCACAATCTTTACATATAAGCAAGCACAATGCAAAATAAAAAATGACGAATGACGCAGATAACATGGAATAAAGGATTATATTATTTTTTCTTGAAATAAAAAAAATCACGAAGTATACATATAGGGAAGTGAATTATTTATGGTATTTTTATGAACGCACATCCATTTGAAAATTCTTTTGATATTCTTGATTATTTAAATGATTCTGTTTTAATCAATTCTTATGATGGTACTATTTTATATGCTAATAAATCTGCTTATAACCGATTGGGATATTCAAAAGAGGAATTGTTACAAAAAAAGATTGGTGATATAGATACGCCCCACTATGCCAGGTTAATTCCCGAGCGTATTGAACAGTTTAAACAATATGGTTCGCTGGTGTTTGAATCCGAGCATGTTACAAAAGATGGCACTATCATCCCAGTTGAAGTAAGTATTCATTCAATACTATATAACAATACCCCCTGTATAATCAGTGTGGTACGAGATATTACGCTTCGAAAACAGTCGGAAAAAGCTTTACGTGAAAATGAAGAAAAGTTTAAAGCTATAGCAGATAATATGGCAGATATTGCCTGGATAGTAAATCTTCAATTTGAAACAATATATATAAATAAGGCAGTGGAAAAAATACTTGGATTTGCAGTAGATGAATACCTACAACGTAAGGTGGAAAAAAAATATCCACCTGAAGTATTGCAGGATATGTATAACAAACTGATAGAAGAATTTGAAAATGAAAAAAAACCAGGGATTGATAAAAACCGAACAAGAATTGTTGAGATACAGGAATACAGAAAAGATGGAACACTGGCAGATTTAAGTGTTCATGTCAAATTTTTAAGGGATGAAACAGGTACGCCAAATGCCATAATAGGTATATCCCGGGATATAACAGAACAAAAAAAATCACTAAGGGAAATTCAACGCTATAAACTTATTTTTGAACAATCTATTAATGAAATCTATATTTTTGATGCTAATACACTTGCATTTACGTATGTCAACCAAGCTGCAATTAATAATTTGGGCTATAGCTTTGAAGAATTAAAACATATGACTCCGGTTGATATAAAACCCCAATTTAGTCTGCAACAATTTCAGTTATTATTACAACCATTAAGAGATGGTGCTGAAGATAGTGTAGTTTTTGAAACAGTGCATAGACGAAAAGATGGTAGTACATATGATGTGGAAGTACATGTGCAGTTAGTAAAGATAGATGGCGAAGAACATTTTGCAGCAATAATCCTTGATATTACTGAAAGAAAGCGTATTGAAAAAAGCCTTAAAGAAAGTGAAGAAAAATTTCGTATTTTAGCCGAATCAACCCCCATGGCTATTATGATGTATCAGGATGACAAATGGGTTTATGCTAATCCTGCAGCAGAAGCACTTTTAGAATATTCAGAACAGGAGTTGTGTGCCATGAACTTTTGGGATGTTGTGTATCCTGATGATAAAGCTATAGTGATGGAACGGGGTAGCAAAAGACAAAAGGGTGAAGAGGCCACGGTGGGATATGAATTTAGGGTAATAACTAAAAGTGGTATGGTAAAATGGATCTTGTTGTATGGTGCTACAGTAATGTTTAAAGGGAAGCCAGCAGGATTGATATCGGTATTGGATATAACAGAAAGGAAGAAAATAGAAGAGGAAAAAAGAAAATTGCAGGAACAACTGCTGCAGTCACAAAAAATGGAATCAATTGGCACGCTTGCTGGTGGTGTAGCGCATGAGTTTAACAATATGCTCAATATTATTTCAGGGCATGCGGAACTGGCATTATTAAATATACCTCAAGAAAATGAGGCACGTAAAGATATTGAAGAAATAAAAAAAGCGGCGCAGAGGTCAGCAGAAATAACCAAAAAATTGCTAACATTTGCGCGAAAACAAGAAGAAAAATCCACTATAGTAAATGTCAATTCAGCTATTGATTCAATGATTGGAATGCTTAAGAGGCTTATTGGTGAAAACATCCAGCTTGCATGGCAGCCTGTAAAAAGGGAACTATCGGTTCAAATTGATGAAGTTAGCCTTGATCAGATACTAGTTAATTTGGCTGTGAATGCCCGTGATGCTATCGACAAACAGGGAAGCATTACAATAAGCACACTTAGTGTATCAATTGAAGATGAAGTTGCATTACAGCACAATGTTTTACCAGGGGAGTATGCGGTAATTCAGGTGACCGATGATGGAATTGGCATAGACGAAGAAACACTCAAGCTTATATTTGACCCTTTTTTTACCACAAAAGAAGTTGGCAAGGGAACCGGGTTGGGATTATCAACGGTATATGGTATTGTAAAAAGTAATGGTGGATTTATTGAAGTACAAAGCCAAAAGGGGATAGGTACAACGTTTAAAATCTATTTACCTTTATTTGTAGAAAGAAGAGAGTATGCACAATACCATGACAACGTTATACAAAACCTGTTTCGTGGCACCGAAACAATCCTTATTGTAGAAGATGAAATATCAATTCTTAAAATAACCAAAAGAATGTTAGAGATATTAGGGTACACCGTATTGGAAGCAGGTGATCCGTTTGAAGCATTAGAAATTGTGAAAAATTATATTGGAACAATACATCTTCTGATTACCGATGTTATTATGCCAAAAATGAATGGTGTTGACCTGGCAAAACTAGTTTCTGCAATGTATCCTCAGATTAAAATATTATTTACATCAGGATATTCTGCAGAAGTGCTATCAAAACATACTATCAACACTCATGACATTAATTATTTAAAGAAGCCTGTTTCTTTTGCCAGCTTAGCATCTACCGTAAGAACAATTCTTGATAATTGAAATCACATTTCAACAAGCATCTTCTTGATTTCCCGCTTGAGTATTTTTCCAACACCACTGGTAGGTAACTGATCCATGAATACAATGAGCTTTGGTACTTTATATGGGGCAACATGTTCTTTTAAGTATTGAAGAATCTTTTCCTTTTCATGTTCACTTTTTTCAATGCCAGGTTTTAATACTATTGCACAACCCACTCGTTCTGAGCCAGGGCGTTCAGGATCCGGTATGCCAACTGAAGCTGCAATTTCAACATCTGGATGCTGGGCAAGTACCTCATCAAGTTCACGGGTGAATACCTTAAAGCCTGATACAATGACCATATCCTTGACTCTGTCAACTATATAGAAATATCCGTCTTCATCCATTTTTGCCACATCACCAGTGTACATCCAGCCATCCTTAACTGCTTTGGATGTTTCATCGGGTTTGTTGTAGTATCCTTTCATCAATTGGGGTCCTTTAATCACTATTTCACCAGTTTCGCCAATCTTTGCAAGCTGCCCGGTTTCTGGATCAATTAATTTCACTTCCGTGTCGGATATTGGCATGCCAATGGAGCTTGCTTTTTTAGTTCCATATCGTGGATTGCATATCATGACTGGTGACATTTCAGTCATTCCATATAATTCTATGAAATTACCTACACCAATAATTTCTTCTAACGATTTGATATATTCTGCGGGGAAAGGCGCTGCAGCACTTAAGCACCACTTGAGATGGCTTTTCAGGTTAAGTTCCTTAAATGCAGGTTGTTTGAGCAGTTCAAAATAAACAGTTGGTACGTTTACTACAAAAGTGGGCTTATAAGTTTTCAAAGCATTTATAAGGAAATGAGCATCACGCGGATTGGGAACACATATCTGAGTTATGCCCTGAGTCATGGTAAAACCACCTAGTGCCAAACCTGCTATGTGAAAAAGTGGAAATGCTGAAAGTGCTATATCCTCTGGTTGTAAGTCCAACCAGGTTAAAACCTGATGCCGGTTTGACATGTAGCTTTTCTGAGTGAGTATAGCACCTTTAGCAGGACCAGTTGTGCCGCCAGTATACATCATAAAGATCATATCTTCCCAGTTGCGTTTTATCAGCACCGAAGTAGGTGGGGATTGTTTAATAGCATCCATAAAACGTACTACTTCTTTTCCTTTTAAAGGGTTTACAGGTGCAGTTGGTATTTTTTTTAATAGTTTACCTAACACACGTTTGACACCTGGCAAAAAGTCAGCAATTTGGGTTACTATAACGTGGGTAAATGGTGTGGAGTTACTAACTTCAGCAATTTTTTCAAATAAAATGTCAAGAGTAATAACTACCTTTGTCCTTGAATCGTTTAGCTGGTGTTCCATTTCGGATGGTGTTAGCAAAGGGCTTAGCCCCGTAGTGACACCTCCTGCTTTTTGTACTGCAACAACTCCAATGTAGTGTGCAGGAATATTAGGTAGATGTAACCCTACAACATCATCTGGCTTTATGCCAATGCTCAGTAGATAATTAGCCAGTCTGTTCGTTAGTTCATCCAATTGTTTGAAGGTAATGTGAGCACCCATGTAAATGAGAGCTGTCTTGTCCGGGTATTGTTTAACTACCTCAGAAAATTTTTCAGCAAAGCTTTTTGTTTCGTAAGTGAGACTTGGCGCAACATGCTTGTCGTAATGCTTAAGCCATGGCTTCTGTGAATATACATCATTGTTCATGGCAACCTCCAAAAATTTATTTTATGTATAATATAAAAAGTATGTGCTCTGATGCGCTGAAACCAAATTACTCTTAAAATAGGGCATGGTTTACCGCTTTGCCATTAAGACATGCACTGACGCAAATAATTGGTTTTGGGAATTGCACATGATTTCTCCATTAAAAAGTAATTTTAATTTAAAGGAACTAAAAGATTTTGTCAATAAAAAAATTGGTTGACCGTCCATCCAGTTTATGGTATTTTGTCACAAACTCTGTTGGAGAGGGAAAATATGAAAGCCAAACATATTGCCGATTTATATGCCACTTATAATCCATTAATTCGGCGAAGAGCTGTGCTATTATATCTAATGAATATAATAATACTTTGTTTAGTTCTACCAGTTCCATTTTTGGTTCTTATAATTCGGGGTGATTTTTTACGGCCATTTATCATTGGTATTGCTCCAATTGCAGGTTCATTCATTAGTATTGTAACCTTGCAAAAAGGTAAATACCATATTTCAGCAAATGTTACATCGCTTGCTACTTCGATGGCAATTTTGTTGGGAACATATCTGCAATATATAGGTTCACCTGGTATAGGGTATTCTTCAATGATATATATTATGCCAGCGGGGATTGTGTTTGCATCACTTTTCTGTAGCAGGCTGTGGACTACTGGAATTGCTGTGATGTTTTTCTTAAGCAATGTTATCTTCTATCATTTAAATAACATCCAGGGGATAATTGATAAGAAAATTCAATTTACAGGTTTAATAGATAGTAGCCTTTCAATAGTTTTTTGTTTTACGTTGTCATTTCTGATTGTAAAAATAATGAAAGATTCAATGAATGAAATTCAAAGTGAATCTGATAAAAATAAGGAACAATATAAACGATTAAAAGAACTTATTATAGCTGTTCAACAGGTAGCTGCAAATTTAAAAGAAGCTTCTGCCAAAATGCATGATATGACAGGCAGGCTATCCGAACAGGCGCAGAGTCAGGCAGCTTCTGTCGAGGAGGTAACATCAGCCATTGAAGAAGTCAATGCCAGCATGGATTTAGTAAATCAACATGTTAAGGATCAAACAGTAAACCTTGAAATATTGGATTCCATGACAAGTGATTTTACTGCTCTATTTGGACAACTGCGGCAAACTATCGATATAGTAGCTCATAAAATATATACTACAGCAGAGCAGTCACGTAACAATGAAAAGACCCTGGAAGAACTGAACATAACAATGCAGGAAGTTGGAGTAAAATCTCAGCAGATGAATTCAGTAGCAGATGTTATTGATACTATAGCCGAACAGATAAGTTTGCTGGCACTTAATGCTTCAATTGAGGCTGCGCGTGCGGGTGAAGCAGGGAGAGGATTTGCCGTTGTTGCAGATGAGATTTCAAAATTATCAGATCAAACGGGAGAAAGCTTAAAGGAAATTTACAATTTAACTAAAGAAACGGAAACTCAGATACAGAAAGGAATAAAAATTGTTCAAGAAACAGTTAAAGCAATGAGTGCTGTAATACATAATGTAAACGAAATATCGCATGATATTCAAAATATAAGTGAAAACATGGCAATGCAAATTGAAAATAATAAAACCATAAGTGACAGGACGAAAGAAACACATCAGCATGCAGATGAAATACATTATTCTGCTTCCGAACAAATGATTGCACTAAGTGAAGTTGCAAAATCTATTGCAATGATCAATGATTATACTCAGGACCTGACTAATGCTGTGATTAATCTTCTTGAAATTGCAAAAATTGTTGATAATGAAGCACTACAGTTGAAGGAAAAAACGCTGATACTATAGCTTGTGTCATGTGCTACTCACAATCACTAAGTACATCATAGTGAGCATAGTGTTGTGGGCAATACTGTTTATGTTTGAATGTATAAACAGCATCAGGTATACGCAGCCGTGTAACCAGATATATTTTTGGTTTATGAAATTGTATAAATCCATTATAATATCGTGTTGTAATATCCAGAGAATCCATATCGCCTGAAATAGTAAAGTATGATACTGCATTATTTTTATAAACTTCATATGTAAAAGAATTAACGCAATAGCAAAAATCGCCAGCGCAAATAACAACGTCTTTCCCTTTAAAGAATTCAAGCCAGCCATAGGTGGGAATAATAAAATGTTTAAAGCCATTGTGCATATAGTGTTTAATTTTTGTTATAGTATCATCTAAGGTATTTTCAGGAACAAATACCGGTAACTCAATAAATGCGCTGTTTACATGTGTAGTTTGCACTTTTTCAAAGTGTTGCCATATAAATGTAGTGTTCTCTGGTTTTATGGTAGCATTATTTTTTTTAATTGTCTCAATGTGGGCAATAATAGTACTTTCCCTTTGTTGATTTATTGATTCGCGATGTTTTATATAGTCTTTATATAGCATGTCGTAGAATTGACGCCGCAGCTGTTTCAATTGTGAGAGAGGAATAAAAATACTATCCTTCATGGTTACTGACACAGTTGCTACAAAAGGAAAATGTGCTGTCTGTGAAAAAATATATTGAATAGTGTTGGGCGATAGTCCCTGTTTAATGGCTTTCTGGATTGGGATAGTATACGTATAATCTACTGTAAATGTATCAATGATAGCAGAAATTGTAAACTCAGAATTAATCGTAATTTGAATATTCACTGAGTATGGCTTAAAAGGAATAGCTTTTAATTTTTTTAAAGCGTTATCTGATTTACTTTCTCCTATTATATATACATAAAGTGGTGGCTTACTATTCAATGAAATATACCATTCAAGAGAATGTCTGTTTTTGTCATATTTATAATCTAACAGAGTACCTTCGTATATATTTTTTCCACTGTTATCCACAATTCGCAAACGTAAGCCTTTTTGCAATGGGTGGCTGGTGGAAATTATACAGAATTTATTTTTTACCTGAGTTACAGTACCAATATATGCTCCTGCTACACCTACAGTTTTAGCGTCAACCAGTTTATCATATGAGCTATCGCACATATACCCTTTAGTTGTGCTGCGCAAACTTGGTGGTTCATTCTTAAACGATTTGCCTTCCATCAATGAGTCAATTAATGTCCTGTAATATGAAACCACCTCATTGATGTACCAGGTACTTTTTAAACGCCCTTCAATTTTAAACTTTGTAATGCCAGCGTTAATATAATCAGCTATGGATGGACCCAGTGCAAGATCTTTCATTGAAAAAGGATAGCGTGTTGCACTACCTGTTGTGAACGGATATCGGCACGGCTGAAGACAACGACCTCTGTTTCCCGACTGCCCAAATAGATATGAAGAAAAAAGGCAGCATCCTGAAAATGAAAAACACATGGCTCCATGGATGAATACTTCATATTCACAGGGCACTTTTTGTTGAATGGATTTAATTTCATTCAGCGATAGTTCCCGTGGCAGTATAATCCGCGACACGCCTAAATCTTTTAAGAATTGTGCATGCATACTATTGTGGCAAAATGTTTGTGTTGAAGCATGAATAGTGAGTGAGGGATAATACGTGCGTATAAGCTGTATTAAACCTATATCCTGCACAATAATAGCATCAACGGCATATCCCTGCGCTAAATTAAGAATTTTTATTACCTGTTCCAGTTCATGATCAAACATCAGCGTGTTAAGTGTGAGATATATTTTTTTATTATGGTGGTGAACGTAATTAACAGCATATTTGAATTCATCAATTGTAAAATTTTTTGCGCGCTTGCGGGCATTAAAGTCTTTGAGACCTGCATACACTGCATCGGCTCCTGATTCCAATGCGGCTATTAATGCCTCAGGGGATCCAGCTGGTGCAAGGAGTTCTATTGATTGATAATTTGATTGGTTCATGCTTTCAATACTTTACCAGGCATAATTCCTTGTTTCAGATTTCCATTTTCAACGATATGTTTCCCATTTATAAATACATGGACTATACCAGTGGATGATGCTGGTTTTCCGTCGTCTGTAAATTGTTCATTAATTATATGTGGATCAAAAATCACAATATCGGCAAAAGCATTATGTTTAATGATTCCACGGTTTTCAAGTTTGTAGCGGCTTGCTGCAAGGCTTGTGATTCTGCGTATAGCTTCTTCTAAAGGAAATAATCTTAATTCTCGTGAATAATGTCCAATAAATCTTGGGAAGCATCCATACGCTGAAGCAGGTGGTGTTCCTTCCTTATATGCAGGAAGAATTGAATCTGCTCCTATGCTCATCATTGGATGAAGTAACATTTTGTTAAACATTTTTTCTAACCATGGTTTTGCAGGATATCCATAGGTGTAGGTAACTTCACCTTCTTCTTCAAGGGTCAATCTGCATAATGCATCAAACGGATCGGTCTTCCATATCTTTGCAATTTCAACAAAAGATTTTCCTTCAGTCCATCTATTCCTATCACTCCGCACTGATAAAACCTTTACTGGCTTCCATCCAATTGCACGGATGTGTGGGTCAGACCATGAGTCTTCTTCCCAGTGTGGCCATTGTGGTATTACCGTTTCAATCTGCTTCTTTATTTTTTTCCTGATTTCTGGATCTTTGAGACGTTCAAGTAATTTTTTACGTCCACCCCGGTTAACCCATGGTGGGAAAAGTGCTGTTATTGTAGTATTCCCCATAGTATATGGGACAGCATCCATGCCAACATCTATGCCTCTGTCGATAGCTTTATTAATAATTTCAAGTCCTTTGTCAAGTGCAGGATTGGGTACTCCTGGTAAAGGTACTATCGAATTGATTGATTCAATTAAAGTAAAGAAATATGGGAGTATAGTGCTTATCCATCCAAGGAAGGGTAGTGAATGTAAATGTGAAATCTGTAACGGTACTTGAGCTTTTTCAGCAATTGTTACTGCTTCGGTTATTGAATACGGTAATGTGGTACAATAACCTCTTAAATGCGATACATATGGCCTGCCATATTCACCAGCAACCTTAGCAAGTTCAATAAGTTCATCTGTGTGAGCATACATGCCCGGATAGTACATAAGACCTGTTGAAAAGCCCACACAACCTGCATTCAAGGATTCACGCAGAAGCTTTTTCATTTGTTTTAATTCTTTATCAGTACAGAATCTGTTTTCATCTCCCATGACCGAAATACGGATTGGACCATGTGCTGCCAATTGTGCAATGTTGCACATGAGATTTTTTCTTTCAATATAAGATAAGTATTCTTTCATTGATTCCCAATAGAATTTCTTAACTGGTACACTCATACTCTGGATGAGCTCTAAAACCATTGATTTGTATTGTGGGAGGCAAGGTGCCATTGCCCATCCGCAATTGCCAACAACTGATGTGGTGACACCCTGTAGTACAAATGATGAAAATCTCTGAACAGGATCCTGGTCAACAATATACAAGTCATGGTGAGAATGAATATCAATAAATCCTGGTGAAACAATTTTATCAGAAGCATCAATACATACTTTTGCAACCGTGTCATTTGTTTGCTTATCCAATATAATTCGATCTTTTTGTATTGCAATAGTTCCTTTATATGCTTGTTTCCCTGTACCATCAATTATGGTACCGTTTTTAATTATATAATCAAACATGTACTGAACCCCTATTCATCTGGATTTATAGTAATATAATGTTAAATCAATTACAACTCATAGTGTATGGTTTGATTACTAAAATTTTCAAGTTATTTTATAT
>JBFLZD010000054.1 GCA_040756435.1 Spirochaetota bacterium
ATGAATATAGTGTACACCCCCGCCGCCTTCGGCGGCGGGGGTGTACACTATTTTATATTTTATTCAAATTTCCACATTTAGGAATAATTAGTGATGATGAATATTTAAATTCTTTTGATAGGTATTGAATACTATTGGTGTAATAATTAATATACATGCAAAGGAACCACACAGTCCTGCAATTACTGTAACAGCAAATCCCTGCCACAGATGACTTCCACCAGAAGAAATAACCAATGGCAACAAACCAGATACTGTGGTTATTGTTGTTATCAGCATGGGTTTACTGCGATGTTGATTTATGGTTTGATAATCTTTTAGTAGTAGTAATCTCTTATGTCTGGAAGTTTTGATCTTTTGCATATAACTATCTATCAAAAGTATTGAATTGTTAACCACAATACCGGTTAATACTACAAATCCCATAATGGTTGATAGATTACACTGTATGTTAAAAATAAATAATGCCCAGAGTGCCCATATCCATGCTATTGGTACAGATACCATAATTATCAATGGTAGGATGAATGATTCAAATATAGAAGCAATCACCATGTACACTAAGGCAATAGCTATACATACATAGATCACCATATAGGTGATGGATTGTTTATGTTGTGTAAATGTATTGTCATATTCTATGTAATATCCATTGGGGAGAGATAATTGTTGAATAGTGTTGTGGAGAATCTTTTCCATTTTATAAAGGGGAACCTTTGGAATGATGCTGATTGTTTCTGAACGCATTTTATCATAATGCCATACTGTGGTAACAATATTTGATGTGGTAACTGTTGCAATATTTTTTAATGGAACAGACCTGTTATCCAGAGGGAGTACTATATCATTAATTTCATTAACAGCATAATGGTTATCCCGTATACGCACATCAACTTCCCTATCATCAATGTATTTGGTTATCACTGGACCATAAAAAAGATTTCTTATGTAATTGCCTGCATAGGCAATGGGAATACCGGTATATGCGCATTTCATCCTGTCAAATTGAATCAATACTTCAGGACGCTCATCTTTAAAGTGATAGATGATATCCTCAACTGCTGAAGTTGTTTGTAATTGTGTAGCAAATGTATATGCCAACTGGCGAATAACTGGCACATCCCTGCCTTTTATGATAACTTCAATTTTATTGGGAATTGTGCCACCTGTACTGGTAAAAATTAATGAAGTATCTGATGGAAGCTGTAAGCGCCTTTTTATCATTTCACTGTCTATTGCTCCATCTGTACCAATAATAAACTCTGCATGTTCCTGTTGAATTCGTGTTGAGATAGTATTAATGGATTTGATGTGTTGCAACTGCTTTTCTATATAAAGGGCAGCTTGAGAGGTTGCCAGTAATGATGTACCTGATGGCATTTCCAATCGTGCGAATAGTTTATTTTGATCAGTAAAGCTAATATCCTCAACAGTTATTTTTGAGATTGGAATCACCGTTAAGGTAATTGCAAGGAGGATAATACCATATAGTTTCCTTTGATTTTTGAAACAATATTCAAGTATTGAGTTATTATGTGTGATAGGTACATATTTTTTGCAATTAGTGCGAAACCATGCAAACACTGATACGTATTGAATGTGGGGGATGAATTGTCTTATACAGGATATTTTGAATGATTGTAGTGGAAGAAGCGATGTTATGCGTAAACACCATGGTACAAATATAATAGCCACTACCAATGATGCAACTATAGCAACTATCACAGTGCCAGCTAACTGAATGAATAAAGCGGTACTCTTTGTTTTTAATAGCAAAACGGGAATAAATATAACTATTGTGGTTAAACTGGATGCAACCAGGGCTCTGGCTACCTGTTGAGTTGATGACATAATATGTTCATCTGAAATGGGTTTAGCCTTTGATTGTGAAAATATTTTTTCAATGACAATAATACTATTATCAACTACCATGCCAGTTGCGATGGCAATTGCAGAAAGTGTTATGACATTAAGTGTGGCATCACCAGAAAATAAATAAATTGCAATTACTACAAATGAAAATGGGATTGCAATAATAACTGCAATAGTAGCCTGTATATTTTTTAAAAAAATGTATATAACCAGCATTGTTAGTATAATACCAGCTATACAGCTCATATACAGGTTGTGTAGTGCTGTTTGTATCTCTTGGGCACTGTTATAGGTTATATGTGCCGTAACACCAGGTATAGAGCATTGTGACAGTACGCTGATAATGCGCTGTGATACATCTAAAGGATTAGCGATACTTGATTTATAGATATAGAGTGAAACCTGATCCAGAACGTTATAGCGTGATACTGAATCCTGTGTCCCCGCATAATCTGTTACATGAGCTATTTGACCTAATCGTGTTAGTAAACCACCAGCTGATACTATTTTAAGGTTTTTAATTTCATCCAGTGTAAAAAATCTGCTTTTAAGGCGCATTGTATAATCATTCATGGGATCATGAAGAATTCCCAGAGAATTTATAAAATTGTTTTTTTGAATTTGTTCTGTTATATGGTGCAATGGCGTGTTATAGGCAACACAGTAATTATTATCAACAGTCACATGAATCTCACGCTTATTGCCTCCGCCTATCTCAACCTGAGAAACGCCCTCAATGCGTTCAATATCTTTTTTGTATATGCCTTCTGCAATATTACGCAGTTTATTAAGGCTATACTGTGTACTTGATAATCCTATGACCATAATAGGTGAATAGTCATTCCCCTGAAGATATATCTCGGGTTCATTCACATCGTTTGGAAATGTTGCACGCACAGGTTCTATCTTTTCATGTATTTCATACACTTTAAATTGTAGGTTGGCATCCTTTTCAAAGGTTATGTATATGCGAGCTTCTGTATCATTACTAGAAGAAACAATCTCTTCTATTCCACCAATAGTGCTAATAGCATCTTCCAGTGGGTTGGTAATTATCTCCTCCATTTTGTAAGGGGATTGCCCGGGATACCGCACTACAATTGTTATGTCATGATTGCCCACATCAGGCAAAAGTGATGAAGGTAATGAGGTAAATGCAAAAAATCCTATTGCCATGATAGCACAAAAGATCATCAAGGTTGTTATTGTATGAGTAACAAAATATTGTATTAATTTCATGAGTTTTCCTTGATGGTTATACGTATGAAATGTGGCAGGCAGAGCATGATAAAACCTGTCCCAGCAATCATGCCGCCAATGATGGCAATAGCAAGTGGTGATTGGACATCGCCTTCCTGTAATCCCAAGGCCAGTGGTATAAGCCCGCAAATGGTGGTCAAAGATGTCATTATGATTGGACGTAGACGCTGTGTGCAGGATTTTGTAATTGATGCAACCACATTGCTATTATGGCGATAGTTATGAATAATAGTATCAAGTAGCAATATAGCATTATTCACAATAGTACCTATAAGAACAACCGCCCCCATGAGCGACATGATATTAATGGATTTACCTGTTAAAAAAAGAAATATGAATGATCCACATAAGGCAACAGGTACTGATGACATGATTAACAGTGGATAAAGAAGTGATTCAAATTGAGCGGCGATAATCATGTATATTAACACAATAGAAAGAATAAGAATAGCATACAATGACTCAAGTGATTCTTTTGTTTCTATCATTTCTGGTGACAAAACAAAAGAAACATTTTGTTTGTTCTGCTTTTCCCACAGTTGTTGTAATTTTTCTATTGCTTTTTCTTGTGAGATACTCTTTGTTGCAACATGAATGGGTATGCATTTCTGCTGATTGTTACGTATAATTGAAGAATAACCCTGTGAATTAGAAATTGAAGCAATAGTGTGTAGTAATGTACATGTAGTACCACCGTTAGCCTGAATGGGTATCATTCCTATGTCATCTATGCTGTCACGAAACGTAGTATCAAATCGAGTAACAATATCAATCTCATAATCTGATTCAGTGTATTTTCCTGAGTGTGTTCCGTACACAGCAGTGTGTATGTGTGAAGCAATATCCTGAAGTGTTAACCCAAACGAAGCTAACCTGTCAGTATCAGCCTGTATGGTAAGTTCAGGCTTGCCCTGTTTAATTTCACTGCAACATTGAGTAATCCATGGTTGTCGCGTGCATTCCTGTATAAATGCACCTGCAGCAGCATTAATATCGTGCAAAGAATTGCCTATACAATTAATCGTTATATCCCCGCTACCTGCATGCAACACCTGTAAAAATTGAGTATTTGCTGCATTATATTCAATGCGAACCTCAGGTGGCAATTTTACATTTTTTTCTAAATAGGTAATGCAATCCTTTGCATCTTGTCCATTGCGCAATTGTACAAGAATCTGGCCAATATTGGTATTCTTTTCCCTGCCAAAGTATTCGGTGTAATCTTCAGGGTTGTAGCCTGCCGTTATCAATCGTTTGTCAATTTCTTGATAGTATTCCAATAATGAATCAATATATTGAAGCATATCAATTGTTTGCTGTAATGGGGTGCCAGGGGATGACTCTAATCTAATTGTGAACTGACTCTGTGTTGTATCAGGCATCAGTGATCCTGTCATCATGCAAACAGCACATGCTCCAGTAACAATAATAGCGATAGTTACCATGTAAATGTATTTGCTCTGTAAAAGTAATCTTTCAAGCAGCAAGACGTATCTGTGTTCGATAGTTTGCAGCAATGAATCTATTTTGTGGAAAAGTAAACTATTATGAACTATCGCCACAAAGTGTTGCTTTTTTGCATGATGAACTTTTTGTGATTGAATAGTGTGCAATGCAGGGATGAGAAGCAGGGCAACAAATAAAGAAGCAAAAAGAGCGATAGTTACTGTAATGGCTAAATGAGCAAATAGCGCACCGCCCAATCCTTTTATAAGTAGTAGTGGCAAGAAAATGACCACACTGGTTAATGTGGATGCGATGAGTGATGGTGCAATTGTATATATGGTCTGTGGTATTGATGTATGTTTTACATTGGAAATGGATTCAATGACTACTATGCCACAGTCAACGAGCATGCCCACACATATGGTCAATCCGCCTAATGACATCATATTAATATTAATGGATAATACATTCATGAAAAAGAAAGTAATGATAATTGATACAGGTATTGCTGCGGTAATAATGAATGCAGAAAAGAAACGCTGTGTGAAAAGGAGAAGAACAAAAAATGCAATAATAGAACCAGCAATAGCAGATGATGTAACACTGGATATGGCACTCTGGATATATTGTGATTGATCGCTGATTATATCAAATGTTAGTCTTTTACCATATTTTTTTTGGAGGTTCCCAACAAGCTGACGCGTCTTGTGGCAAACCTCAACAGTATTTTTCCCTGACTCTTTTATGATGGACAGGGTCACACAGGGCTGACCATTGATAAATGACTGGCTTGTAATTTCTTTGAAGCCATCTACTACTCGGGCAATGTGTTTTAAAAAGACCAGGCGGCCATCCTGGGTTTTTTTAACTGGGACATTCTCAATGTCACTGATATTTTTAAATTCGCCTGCAGTCCTTATAAGAAGTTCTTTATTGCCTGCAACAAGGGTGCCTGCAGGATAATTGCAGTGGGATGACTGAATGCTATCGATAATCTCCTGTATCCCAATATTGTATGCCTGCAGTGCATCACGGTTTATGAGTACTTCAATCTGACGTACTTTGCCTCCTGTTACTTTAGCATTGCCAACTCCTTCAATACGTTCAAAAAGTGGTACTATATTTTTTTCGGTTTTATAACGCAACTGTCGTAAATCCATATCCTGTGACGTAATAGCTATGTTCATAACGGGAAGAGAGTTTGGATCAAACCGTGTAACGATTGGCTTATAGACATCCTGAGGGAGTATACCTTTTACAAGATCAACTTTTTCACGAACCTTTAAGAGAGCAAAATCAACATTGCTTCCCCATCGCAGTGTGGCTACCACAAGGCTTGCGCCTTCAATTGATTCTGAATGTATGCGCGTTACGCCCGCAACACTGTTGACTGCCTCTTCAACTGGTTGAGTGATAAGCTGTTCAATTTCCGATGGAGCAGCACCAGGATACAGTGTAATAACGGAAATCTCAGGATATTGTACGGGAGGTAGCAGATCCATGGTGAGGTTACACAGTGATATAATGCCAAACAGACACAAAGCACTGAATGCCATGATAATTGTTACAGGACGTTGTACTATTAATGTTCCCATATATACCATCACATATTACAATAAATGGCAAATGGGTTGAGCATATAATTGCCTGCAGTATCCTTAATTCCATTGATACCATGATTAATTGATAATCTGTAATATGATTGTGGAGTAAGATTAAACATATATATATCAATGCAATCGGGATGGTTAATTGGCACCTCAATCTTCCATATTTTTGGGATAAGGGTGGAACTCAACTGTGATGCAATCAGGCTAAATGAAATAGCCTGCATTGCTGAGGGCAAATCCAATGACGCAATAGCGGCCAGTGTGTTTGTTGTATTGGCAAATTGAATCCTGAATATCAAGACAGTGACATGAGTATTGTTAATGAGCTTGTTGCATGCATATGGTGGCGCCGATTCGATAATATCATCATTTTCTAAGAGACGTGATACAGTATCGTCAACATTACCACTAGAATCCCAACCTATCTGATATATATATTTGCTGTTATTGCCATACGGGATAACTTCAATTGGTTGTGAATACTCTGAATATATTTTAAATGGGAAATTATATACCTGATCAAGAGCATTGCCTGCTATATCTTTTGCCTGTGAAGTAACAGTCAGCACATACGTTTGCATCAGATTTAATGGTGAAGAGGGTATGATACGGAGGGTGTGGTCATCTTCCCATGAAAAAGCGGCATTACAGGAAGGAGATATGCTGATACTTTCATTTGTATCAATACGCTGCATAGCTTTTGAAAATCGTATAAGTATGTGTGTATTTTTATCGATGCCTTCTGTTGTAGTAAAAGGTTGAAGTCGTACTGTTGTACCAGTGTAATGAGCAAAGCATCCAACAGAATAATCAGGTGGTTCCATTGATTCAGGATTTAATGTTGGAGCAATAAAGTCAGTACCACATATAAAGATACTTTTATATTCTTTTAATAAATGATTACCTGCTATATCTACAATATCTGTTGATAGAGTAATAGTATATGTTGTACCATGTATAAAATTAGTATAGGGAGTAAATACTAGAGTAGAATTGTCATTCTGCAACGTAATATCACCAACAACGTATGGGGTAACTATAAAACCTTTTTTTACTGAATCTAACCTGACAGCTTCGGAAAACTGTACAATGAGTGGAGAAAAAATGTCAGATATTCGTTCTCCATCCGCAGGTTGTATTGATACTGCTTCAGGTTTGATAAGATCAATATCTGTTGAAAATGTTGATGTGAAATCTTCTTTAAGATTGTTGCCATGAATATCTTCTGCACTGGAGCGAATAATAATAGTATATACAGTAGCATCTTTACAATTTTCAATGAGGTCAAAATAAAGCTTATTGTTATCCCATCGAAAATGTCCCTTTGGCTGATGCTCTCCACTAATCAAAAAAGCTTCTTCGGTTTTTGGCCTGTCCATTGATTCAGAAAATTCTACACAAATAACAGGGCGATCTTCTAAAACTACAGACCTGTTAGCGGGGGTTATGCTAATGATTTCTGGTGGGTCAATATCAACAAAATAGTTACAGGATGTTATCGTAAAAGATATGAGGAGAATTATGTTACATGATACTTTCATAGTTAACTCCATACATGATGCATTTCTTAATCTACTGGATGAAAATAAAATATATACCATACATCATTTTGCATGGGTATGCCATTGATTGACTTTATGCCGTCAGTACCGCCTTTAAACGTTAATTTGTATACGTTTCCACCTTCAATTGCAGCGATAGTTAATTTCAATGTCTGGCTATCATCTATCCATTTGAATTGATTGATATTTCCGCTTATTTCAGGTTGTTCACCATACAGACATTGTATTTTAATATTGTCTGGTATAGAATTTCTGAGTACTGGTCCTGAAAATTGTACTGTAAACTCATAGGTGGTGTTTTCATTGGATTCATCGCCCAGGTCGGTAACACTTAATGGAGTAAGAGCCTTTTGTTCATGGCTTATACATTCAAGTTTATAAATTGATGGAATGGTGGAAAGATTACCGCTTGTTACAATATATACATCCAGATCATTCAGCAATGTGTTTTGAGCTACATCTTTGAGGTTTGTATTTATGCGTATTTCATACCTGGTATTAACTGCCAGTGGTTGTTGGAAACGAATAGTACAGGTTTGATTTGAATTATCCCAGTAAGCATCCCAACTGGCCTGTGGTGAAATACTAAAAGATCTGGTTATTGATGAAGTATCTATTGGTTCGTTAAATGTAATAATTATTTCATCGTTTACGTTTGCGCCTTCGTATATTGTGAAGTTTTCAGATTGTGCCATATTTTGTGAAATTGAAGTTGTGTAGAGCCCAGTAATGACTGGTCGTATATATTCACTGCCTGTTCTGAACCTGCATGTTACAGGTTGTATCATCATGTTATGGGACATGTCCTGGCATTTTGATATATCAATCTGATACCAGGTATTAAATAGTAACGGTTTGTACGGTGTTATAGTTAGTATTGTGTTTGCAGTGTCCCATATACATGTATAATCAACAGAAGGGGAAAACCGTATATTTTTTTCTACTGAAGCAGTGTCCATAGGTTCAGAAAAGATAATCGTTATTGATGTATTCAATGCTATATTTTCACTACAATCAACTGGTTGCAATGATTGTATTTCTGGTGGGATTGTATCCAGGCCTATTGTGAAACTTGATATATGCTGAGTAACAAGAGTATTGTTATGTGTATCACATGCGGTTTTTTCAATAATAAGTCGATAGTAGCCATTGCTTAGCGGCAATTCAGGTGTAAATGTCATTACTGTGTCATTGTTGCTCCAGGCAAAATTTCCCTTTATGGAACTATCGCCAAATTCCCCATACACTAATATAAATGCCTTTTGTGTTTTATCTTTATTCATTGACTTGGAAAAACAAATGGTTACAGGGCATGATGTTTGCATTATTGCATTATGAGGTGGTGAATATGAAACAATCTCTGGCGGGGTAATGTCCATGCTGCATGAAATTAAAGATACCATAAGTATGATATTTAATAATACTTTCATTGCATATATACCTTTACTATTAATTGGTTTTTGATATAATTTTTACTTTAGCTTTATCATATAAAAGCTTTATCTGTGAACTGGATATGATGTCGCCTTCCTGTAGCCCATCCACCAGTATTTCATCATCTATTCTTTCTTTAACAGTGACTTTCTTTTCAAAGGCCATATCATTTTTTATGATAAAGACACTGAATGTATCGCTTTCTTTAAGAGATGTTTCGGGGATGCATATGGCATCCGGTATTGTTTGTACATTGATTGATACACGGGCATACATGCCGGGTTTCAGGCTATTGTCTTTATTTGAACATATAATTTTTACATCTGCTGTTCGAGATGTCTGGTCAAGTACAGGGCTTACAATATCAACCTTACCTGAGTATGTTTTATGTAATGCATCGATAGTGATTTCAGCTTTCTGGTTGGGCTGTATATAAATCAGGTCATTTTCATTAAGCTGAGAGATGCAATATACCTTTGCTGTGTTAATGATGACAAAAAGATTTGTATCCTCACTTACCTTTTCGCCTATATCAATTGAACGCACAGCTACAATGCCATCAATAGGTGATGTAATAGAAGCTTCGTTTATATTAGTTTTAATTATATCTATCTGTGTTTTTGCCTGCTCAACCTGGCTTTTTGCTGCATCACGTTCTGCTTGTTCCATTGCGGTATTTATTAATTTAAAAAGCTCATTTGTTTTTGTTTCATCCTGTGGTTTAATAAATCCAGCCTTAGCAATATCACTATCTCTAAAACCTACAATCAGTGTTTCGTAATCTTTCCTGGCCTGTAAAAATTGTGTTTTTACCGTATGATAATTAGTCCGCAACGTATTGAGCTCTGTTTCAGTAACGCCACCTGCTTTAAATAATTTTTCTTTTTTTCTAAGTATATCTTCTGTATTTTGAAGCGTTACATATTTATCAGTAAGTTCTAATTTTGATTTTGCAATTGCTTTTAGGCGCTGTTCAACATTTCTTTCAGCCTGCAACAATTTCTCTTCAGCCAGGCGTAAATTAGCCTGAGCTTTTTTTAGTTGGGCTGTAGCTTCTTTCAGTTGCAATTCCAATGCATATGTTTCAATTTTAGCTAATAATTGCCCTTTTTTTACATGCTTGCCCTGTTCCACAAATATTTTTTCTACGCGCCCAAAGATCTTGGATGAAATAATAGCTTTGTCTTTATACTGTACTGTTGCAATGCTGTTTATTTTTTTTGTTATTGTTTTGGCTTTAACCGTATAGGTTTCAACCTGAATGGGCATTTCCTGTATTATAGTATCTTTATGCAAAGATAAAGAAAGTATGGCAAATATAGTTGAGATAATTACGCATAGTAAAACTAATAAATATATTTTTCTTTTGTATTCTATAAGTAACGTTAAAAAGTTAGTCATCAATTATATATCTCCCTTGTATTTTAAAAATATGGACTCGATGGGTAGTCCAACGGCATTTTCTAATGCTGCCATTGATACAAAGACATCAGTTATTGTTTCCTGTAGCCTGAGACGTGCCTGTGAAAGATCTACCAGCGTTTTTAAAACATCATAACGGGTGATATCACCTAAACGGACTTGCTCATTTTCAATTGCCGATTGTTTTTCCAGAAGAAGTACAGTTTGTTTGGCTATTTCAACTTTTTTCAAAGACTCAATCACCGTATCATAAGCTTTTGAAACATCAGCACGTATTATCTGGATAAGTTGTTGATGATTCTTCTGTGCTTCAGTGTATGCTGCTTCAGTATCAATCATAGATCTTAAAAAAGATGGATTATCGTATAGTGCAATGGATGCACTGGATTTTATATCTGTTGTGTTATCATTGTCTTTTTTCCCATATGAATTGCTTAAAGAGGTTGTATTTCCAAAAAGTAAACTTGTTATTGAAAAACCAACATTCCACATTTTTTTATTCATAGGAAATTCTGTCCCACTATAACCATAACTTGCAAAAAGTTGAATTCTTGGTAAGTAGTAATACTGTGCTAATTGATATTCCTTTTGAGTTTTAATAAGGGTATAATAACTTTTTTTAAGTTCATTGCGATTTTGCATTGATAAGGATATCAAGTTTTCTTTACTTGCTATAGTGATGTTTTGTAGCTCGGTATATTCCTGCTCTGGAAATTTTATAGATGCATAGTTAATACCTAAAGTAGTAGCAAAATCCTGCAAAGAATTAACATATTGATTTTGTGCATTGAGTATGTTGTACTGGGCCTCGGCAATTTTCCCATCAACCTGTATTTGCTGTAACTCTGTAGCCATGCCCAATTGTTGTTGTGCAGTTATAATGTTTTTTTGTAACTGAAGGCTTTTTAAAAGGAGTTGATAGATTTCAATTGCCTTTCTTTTTTTCTGGAGTGCAAAGTATGCCTCTTTGGTTGAAAGAATAATTTTATTTTTTTCTATGCTATATTCTTCATTAGCAAGCATTGCTTCAATCTGAGCTATTGAATATGCAATGAACGATTGTTGGTTTGTGAAAATGTCATATTGTACCGTACATACTAGCGATTGTAAACGTGTATCATCTTCTCTAATGGCAACAGAATCGCTTTTAGAATATTGAAACGTTATATTGGGAAGCAATTCACGCCATCGTTCGTGTACAATCATTCGTGATGATTGAATCTTTGCTTTCAGTGTTTCAAGCTTTACACTGTTTTTCAATGCTAACTTGCATGCAGTGTGTAATGTCAGTGTTTCCTGACCCCATGCAGAACAGGTTGTAATGATGTAAACTGTAAAAATAGTAAAAACCTTTTTCATTTTTTAACAACCATAGCGTCAATTTCTTGAGCGATAGCTTTAGCTATCATTGCTTGATCAAAACTATCCTGTAAATGGCTGTTTTGTGAGATAATTCGTATACTTGCAACATGTGTTGCTGTGTCGTTGATAAATATGAAAAGTGAAACGTTTTCCACCTGGTTAAAAATATCACCGGTTTTGGAGATGAAAATATCAACAGTAGCTGTATATTTGAAATCCTGTTCGCGATACACAGGATTGAAATATGAAGCAGCTTTGAGATTATTCTTTTGCAGATGGAAAGCAATATGCGAAACTAATGAATCCTTTATGTTGCTGTATTGCTCATTGTGAATGTGTATGTCTTTGATATAAATTGAATCATTAGCAAAAGGAGCATGCTGAACTGTTTGAATATCTAAAGACCTGCATGTGGTAAAAAATACAAAGATAGATACAATGATCATATGCTTTTTCATAGTTATTCTCCGTTCATAGAATCATCAAATTGTTTAATGGCTTCAATGATTGCATGGTGCTTTGCAGCTCGTTCAGTCAGGTGTATTTCACTGTAAATTTCCTGTAACTGCCTGTGTATCTGCATAAGAGGAAAGTAATTAGCAAAAGCTCTGTGAAAAGTTAAAATGGCATCATCGTACTGTTTATTTGTATACTGAATGCTTCCTAAAAGATATAGCGCTACAGGATCATTGGGAGAATGCAGAAGTGCTTTTTTAAGATACCTGATGGCTTCATCTTGTTTATTGTGTCTTATAAACCACCGTGCATACAGAATATATCCTTGAGAACTATCTGTTAACCTAATATATTTTTTGATTATTTTTTCAAAATCGACATTATTGGTAAAAAAATATATCTTTGCTAAAAGTAAATACGAATCAGGTAAATCTGCATTTTTTATTGATTCTAAACATAAAGATCTTGCACCTTCAAAATCTTTATTTGCATACTGTGTAAGTGCTTTGTTATATAATTCTTTTGACCGATCGGTATTGCTACAAGCAATGTAGAAGAAAAGTACTAGTATACTGGTTAAAGCTCTCATTATTTGCCCCTGATGTTTGATAGTAATGTTGTTACAGCCAATGCTATAAGCTGCTGTTTGTGCAGATCAGTGTCTATAGTGGAATCTAAGTATTTACTGAAATTATCAGACAATGATATGGTGGGATTGGTGCTTATCCATTGTTTCATCTTATTTGAATAAGAATAATTGCTTGTTAAGGTGAAGTAAACTTCAGGTATGGTTAACTGCTTCTTTTGTTGAAATAAGTCAAATGATGTTAAACGAACACTGCCACGCCACACAATGACATTATGAACAGATATACTTGCATTAATTTCAGCAAAATAATAATAATATGAATAGATCGTTGTAGTATCAGCATGTTTATGGGATAAAGATAGAGTTTCAGATATTTTCTCTATACGGAGTGTGTCGATTATTAATGATGGTTGTTGGTTCTGTTGTTTATTTTCGTCAAACAGTGTAATTGTTCTATTCTCACTGATTATTTGAATTCCCTGCTGTAATAAAGCTTTCTGTATTTCATTGTTCCATAGAATGAGTTCCTTTTTATCGAATGAATCATTTTCGTCACCATTTGTGTATGTAACATTGATAGCATTTATTGAGGTAATGATTCCAGATGGTGGGATCATGCACTCTACGGTGTGAAGTTTGTTGTAATTATCTATAGTATATACTTCAGTTATACTGTTAGCTTGTGGTTTTGGCGGTATGGTTACTGTTGCACATGAAATACAAAAAATAATGATTGTTATAAAAGTTGTAAAAATTAACATTTTAAAAGAGATATGTGTCATGATATTCTCCCTGGAAAAAGTATTTATACAATTTCAATAATCTTATTGCTATAGTATTCTCTGTTGGGCTCATTATTTTTTTTTCACAAATTGATTACCTGGCATTTTAAATTTCAGTTTTTCTGCATTTTGGCATCCAAAATGAAATAAAAGAAATTGGATTATAGACTCACTATATACAACGCAGGAATTAGAAAAAATTAACGGAGAAATATAAAAAAATTTTAATTTTTTTAATTTTTTTTCACTAATTATTCCTAAATGTGGAAATTTGAATAAAATATAAATAGAGTACACCGGCGGTGTCCCAAAACAATCCGTGGAGTTCTCAATGACGCGGGTGCAAAGTCATTGCGAGCGTAGCGAAGCAATCTAAATACCACAGAAGACAAGATTGCTTCGTCACTTCGTTTCTCGCAATGACAGTATGGCAAAAGTCATTGCAGAAGATGTCTTTTGAGATAACCCCGGTGTACTCTATATTCATTATGAAATTTTTTAACAAATTATTGCTTATTTTTTTTTATTTTTTATGGGTAAACTATTGCTGAAGGTGGGGGTATACTTTATTCTTTATTATTACTGTAAATCCTTTCCCATCTTTTATATTCTTCAAGAAATCTATCTTCTGCTATGCTTTTTTGTATGCCTTCAATAAATTGCTTCATAAAATATAAATTATGGTAGGTATTGTAAATAAGGGCTGCTATCTCATTCATTTTATAAATATGACGCAGATAGGCTCTGGTAAATGTACGGCATACATAACACTGGCAATTTTCATCAAGTGGACCAAAATCCTGTGCATATATACCCGACTTGATGTTAACCCGCCCTTGTGATGTAAAGAGTGCCCCATTACGGGCAATCCGGGTTGGCATTACGCAGTCAAACATGTCCACACCATGTTTAATGGCTTCAAGGATTTCTAAAGGGCTGCCTACACCCATCATGTAGCGGGGTTTGTCCCATGGCAAAAAGGGTACGGTAAGAGCTGTTATTTCTGCATATTCACTTTTTGGCTCACCCACGGATAGTCCACCAATAGCATAGCCTGAGAAATTAAACTCCAGTAGAGCTTCAATACAAAATTTCCGTAAATCAGGGAAGGTGCTGCCCTGAACTATAGCAAAGAGTGCCTGCCTGTTTGTATCAAACGAACTTTTCCAGTAGTTAAATGAAATTGATGCCCAGTGCAGCGTCCTGTCAACTGCCTTTTGTGCAGCATGGTGTGTTGAAGGGTATTCAACACATTCATCTAAAACCATCATAATATCCGAACCAATAATCCTCTGTATATCCAGAACCTTCTGGGGGCTGAAAAAATGTTTGGAACCATCAATATGTGATTTAAACTCCACACCATTATCATGTACCTTGCGTAAATCTGCCAATGAAAACACCTGAAACCCACCTGAATCGGTTAATATGGGTTTGTGATAGTTCATAAAATTATGAAGACCGCCCACCTCATTGAGTAGTTCAATACCGGGACGAATATACAAGTGGTATGTATTGGACAGAATTATTTCAAATCCAATTTCTTCAATATCACGGATTGTTAATGCGCGGATAGCACCCCGCGTGGCAACAGGCATAAAGACGGGAGTGTGCACAGCACCATGGTGAGTGTGGATAATAGCTATGCGTGCCTGTGTATCACGATCTTTTTTAATAATCTCAAAATGCATTGCTATAGCCTGTAATAGTGTTATGGTTGCAAAAATTCCGGTTTTGAAAAGTCGGGATGGGGATAGGTATAAAATCCCCGGCCAGTTTTTGTTCCCAGAAAACCTTTGTCAATATAACCCTGTAAAAATGCAGCATTCTTTTGACCCTGTTTATCATTTAACAAATCTGCCCAGTATTTTGTTACTTTGTATACTGTATCAAGCCCAATACTGTCCATTATGCCAAAAGGACCAATAGGTGTGCCCATAACACCCATAAAACTTCTATCAATATCATAGATTGAGGCTACCTCATTGGCTGCCAGTGTCAGAGCAGAGCTTATTAACGTCATAAGCATAGTATTGAAGACATACCCGTGGTTTTCTTTTTTTAACACAATGGGGATCTGTCCTAATTTTTTTGCAAAAGCGATAGTTACCTCTAAAGCTTCTTTGCTCGTGTTTGGATGTGGCATGACATCAACAATCTTTGTTGTTCTGACATCGTGAAAATGGAATGCTAAAAATCTATCAGGCCTGCCGGTTTCTTTTGCAATTTGAGATGGCACCAGCGACGAAGTGTTGGTTGTAAATATAGCGTGCTGCGGGCATAGAGCGTTAAAATCACTGAATATTTTTGCTTTTAATGCTGGGTCTTCAGGAACTGATTCGCTTACAAAATCAACATTATAAGCTGCTTTTGAAGCATCAGTAAAATAATGCATCAATGGCAATCCGCCAGAAGCATTTTTTACATTATGTTTTTCAAACCATTCGGATAGCTTCACAATTCTTTCCCGGGCACGTTGGAGAGCATCTTCCTTTACATCATACATATGTACTGTATAACCATGCAGAGCGCATAAAAAACCTATCTGCTGGCCCATAGTCCCGGAGCCAATAATTAAAATGGTTTTAATGGTGTCAGCATCCATACTTTCCTCCTGAAAGATTACTGTATAGTAACTATCGCATAAATACAAATGTAAAAAAACAATGGTTATAACAAAAGTGTTTTTATGTTCGTCAACTATTATATAATAAAAAAAAGGGGCATAAAGCCCCTTACTGTATCATTTCCATACGTGTATAGTTACATTATTTAAAAGGTACTCTGATGGCATCAACACCAACCTTATAACCACCTGATACAGTGACATATCCTTTATAAAGGTCCGTGGTGTCAGTAATCTTTGCCATGAACCAGTTTTCATTCCTTGCTTCATCTTTATTTTTTGGTGGCATTGCAATATTATTTTGATAATTACCGTCAAACATAATCACTATAGCACCTATTTTGATATCTGCACTGGTTGCTATCCTGGACTTCCAGTAATATTTTGTCCAGATTTCTTTACCATCCTGAACCTTCATAAATTGCCCCTCATATTTGGTCTGGGCTGTTGGTGCAGTGATAACTTTAGCTATATACACATATATCCACCCCTGATTTGGGAATTCACGGTCAGCAATAAAATAATCTGATGGTTGAATATAATGTGCATCAGCATCTGAAGGGACATAGTCACTGGAAGATTTTGTTTTCTGAGTCGTTTTTGTTTCAGTTGATTTTGTTGTTAAACTGTCAAGCGCTGCATCAGTAACTCTGCCCTTTATTGTATCACTGAGATAATTTGAGTCACTCTGGCAACCTGAAATGGCTACCAATAATAAACCAGCTAAAAGAAATATAAACGTTCTTTTCATAAAGTTGCTCCTTATTAAATTATTTTATAATTAGACGTACATTGTCTTTATCGATTTTATAACCGCCTGACACAGTGATGTAACCTTTATACAGATCAGACATATCGGTTATCTTTGCCATGAACCATGATCCATTGCGGGCATTATCCTTATCTTCTGGTGCATGGTACACATCATCTTTCACATTGTCATTAAAGCAAATAACAACAGTACCAACCTTACACTCAGCCACAGTTGCAATTCTTGTTTTCCAGAAATGCTTTGTCCACAACTCTTCCCCTTCACGAACTGTCATAAACTGAGCTTCATTTTTTGTTTCCGGTTTTGCAGGCGTTAATATTTTTGCAAGCTCTACATAAATCCACCCCTGTTTGTAAGGCTCCTTGGAAACAAAATAGTCATCATCTTGAATGAAGTGTGCATCATCAAGAGCAAATACAACAAATGGTAATAAAAAACACAAAACAATCGCAATAGTAAAAATTTTGCGATACATATACGACCTCCTTTGATTATAAATATACACTTTATAACAAGCTGGCAGGTGCTAATGTCAAGGTGCAATAAAGTGTTTGTATTCTTTATTAAAAAAACCGGTACTCTATCCAGTAACTATCGCCTATAATGCTTCATAAATGTGAATGCCCGGTATATTTGCTTTTGCTGCCTGTATCATGGATTGAGCTACATGCTTTGCTTCCACAGGTGCGTACTTTTTTAACGGTCCCTTCAGTATATAGGATAATGGCTTTGCACATCGTTGTGCAATATCTTCCGCAAAACGCCTTTCATCTCTTTGTCCAAGGAGAAGCGAAGGTCTGAATATATGCACTGCTGTAAATGGAATTGAAGCCACATCGTTTTCCATCTGTCCTTTTATTCTATTATAAAAAAACAGCGAATGGGGATGAGCCCCAACTGCACTGACAACCAAAAATTGTTTTGCCCCCTGCGTATGTGCTAATTTAGCTGCTTTCACTACATACTCGTAATCAACCTGTTTAAATGCTTCTTTTGAGCCTGCTTTTTTCATTGTTGTGCCCAGGCAGCAAAAGACATCGTCAACGGCAAATACATTGGCTACCGTTTCAAGATTATTAAAATCAGCAATATATTGAGTGACTGTACTGGCCTGTAGTTGCAGCTTTCGCCGTGTTATCACATGTATAGCAGAGTAATCATTATCATTTGTGAGCAACGATAGAAGGTTTGAGCCAACAAGACCAGTTGCACCCAGCACACACGCTTTTTTATTCATAGTAGTAATGAAATAAATAATTGCAATAAAGTCAACTAAAAATGAAAATTATGGGCACCTCTAAAAACCGCTTTCAACATTATAAATGTAATAAAAGAAAACGGTTTTATCCAATATATTGTGCCCAAAAGGGAACATCCAAAAAAATAATTTTTATAAGTTCCCTTATTTTTTATAAAGCTTTATTTTTGGCAGGATGAAAGGGGTTGTTGTTTTATAATGTATATAGTCACTACCAAATTTGCGCACCAGTTCTTTTTCCTCAAAAAACGCATCATAGAGTATATGAAAAAGAACTACTGCTAACAATAGTGCTGCAGCTATACCATGGTTAATAATAATGCCGGCACCTGTATAATACATCGTCAGGCCCAGTGTCATGGGATTGCGGCAAAACCTGTAAGGTCCTGTAACTATAAGTTTTTGAGGGCCAAGCAAGGGGACAGGTGTTCCTTTACCTATGGTTATTTGTACAATAACAGCCCATGAAGAAATTAACAATCCAATTATTCCCACGACAACGCCTATACCGGCAAGCTCAGTGGTATCAAACGGTATCGGTATAATTTTAAATGAAAATAGTGCGATAATTACCGGTAGTAGTATAATCCAAAAAATAACACCAGCTATCGTTATAATAATTTTAAAGATCCCCACTCCATAATCCTTTCAATATACAATTTTTAGCCACAAAAGCGTACTTCCCGTATAGCATATGAGATAGTAACCATATATAAAAGTTAATAATGAATAAGCTCTTCTGGATTAATTGATTGCTTACCTTTATATACTTCATAGTGAAGATGTGGTCCGGTTGCTCTTCCGGTAGCACCGACAGTTCCTATTTGATCTCCCTGCTGTACAACATCACCAACTTTTACCAGACGCTTTTGCAGATGTGCATATAATGTTTTTGTATTGTTTTCATGTTCAATGATGATGCAATTACCATAGCCATTACTCATATACTGTGATGTAACCACTGAGCCAGTTGCGCTTGCAACTACTTTAGTTCCTTTTGGAGCAGCTATGTCTATTCCTTTATGAAATGAATATTTTTTGGTGACAGGATTTTCCCTGTATCCATATTTACTTGTCATTTTTCCTTTTGTGGGGGCAATGAATGTTTCTTCTTTGCCTTTCTTGCCTTCTTCTTGTTTTTTCTCAGGTATAATTTCTTTTTTTGCATATTCATCGTGGTCAACCACATCGGTAGCTTGAGAAGGTTCAACAGGGACTATAAGTTTTTCATCTCCACCAACATTTGCATTTATTTCTTTCATCAATGCATGTATTTTTTTTATGATTGCTTCCTTCTTTTCAACATCAGATGCATACTGCTGTTTAACTTTTTCAGTATCAGCATGTTTTTGCTTAACTACAGAAGCTTGAATAGTTGCTACCATTGTAATAAGTATAAAGATAATCCATTTTTTATTCATAGCGTATTGATCTCCTTTTTTAAAAATGGAATTGAGTGCAAAATGTAACCCTTATGAACAAATGCTGTTGTTATCCTGATGAGTTTCTTCTCTATTGGGACGACGAAGGATCAGGCCATTTTAATATTTGCTAACCTTCGCTTTCAGCTCAGGATGACACATCAACTACCCAGTCATAGTTAGCTTCTATACATTCGGGACGTAACAATAGCATTTACGTGCCAAAAAAACTGTTCCCTTTTGCTAAACGTAGCAACTTCCTTTTTACATATAGGTGATAGTGTGATAGTTTCAAGGTCAACTACTGTATATTTTCGGAAGTAATGAAGAAAAGACTTACTGTGCAAGGACTTCATTAATTACTTTTATTATCTCTTCAATTTTGTATGGTTTTGCAATAACACCTTTGAATCCATATTCTTTAAAGTGTGACATTACAGGATCATTGGAATAACCGCTTGAAACAATAACTTTTGCACCAGGATTTATTTCCAAGATTTCCTGTACAGCCTGTACACCACCCATGGCTCCGGGAACGGTTAAATCCATAATAATAAGGTCATATGGGTTGCCTGATGTAATTGATGCTTTGTACTTTACAATTGCCTTTTCACCGGTTTCGACCCAATCAACTTCAAATCCATAAATATCAAGCATATGGGAAGCAACCTCATAGATTGTAAAATCATCATCCATGAGTAGTATCCTCCCTCCTGGAGGAGCAATGTGTGATTCATGGTCTTTATGGTTATGAATGCTTTTTTCT
Organism: Spirochaetota bacterium; assembly: GCA_040756435.1. NCBI lineage: Bacteria > Pseudomonadati > Spirochaetota > Spirochaetota bacterium. The sequence goes on from JBFLZD010000054.1 coordinate 20,639, forward strand.
GTAGCATGGAGATAGATTATAAACTCTGAGCCTTTGTCAACTTCTGAATGTACTTCAATATGGCCACCATGTCTTTTAATAATTGAAAAACTTGTAGCAAGTCCCAATCCACTGCCACGTTCCTTAGTTGTAAAAAAAGGATCAAATATTCGTGATAAATTTTCTTTTGGGATACCAATCCCTTCGTCCTTTACTGTTATCCTAATATAATTACCAGGTAACAGTGGTTTTTGTTGAGTACCATCATATACAACATTTTCAGTTTTAATAGTAATAACCCCTCCCTTAGGCATGGATTGTGCTGCATTAATGATTAAATTCTGAAATACCTGACTCATTTGCCCCACATCTACTTCACAATTCCACATATCAGGTTGTATTTCAAAATTACACCTTACACTGGAACCTGAAAGTACAAACTGTGCTGTGTCCCTGATTACCTGCTCCAGTGAAGTTACTTCTTTTATTGGCTCTCCACCCTTAGAAAATGTTAAAAGCTGCTTGGTAAGGTCAGCTGCTCTCTGCGCTGCGTTTTCAATGCGTTCTATATATTTTTGGTATAATTCTATATCAGTAAGTTTTACTTTCAATATTGAAAGATTACCAATGATTGATGTTAATAGGTTATTGAAGTCATGAGCAATACCGCCAGCTAAAATACTCAGTGACTCTAATTTACTTATCTTTTGAATTTCCTTTTCCAGCCAGTATTGACCGGTGATGTCATGTATAACTATGACGGTTCCAATGATGTTACCTTCAACATATATTGGGGCGCCCGATAGTTCTACAATTACGTCTTTATCAGAAGATTGCAATGTCAGAGCAAAACCACTTGTATCAAGCTCACCATATCGCAAAATTTCATTAACGGGATTTTTGAATTCTTCTCCGGTGGTAACATAATAAAATGTGAATATTGAATTAAATAGTCTGCCAATTATCTCATCAGATGATTTACCTGCTAATTTTAGAGCTTTGTCATTGGCAAGAATAATAGTGCCATGCAGGTCAGTTGCTACAACACCATCATATATAGAGCGCAATGTTGCGTGTAATCGCTCACTCTCTTCCTCAAGCTTATGTGTTGCTTCAGTAAGTTCATAATGGGTGCGTACCATTTCTTCATTCATTGCTTCCAATTCTTCATACTGGGACTGTATTTCCTCATATTGCTGCTGAATGGTATCATACGCTTCTTTAAGTGCACTGATGTCAGTGATAATGGCTATGCTTGTGGGTATTCCATCCAGTATAACCATCTGGGCTGAAATGAGGACATCAATGATATTGCCTGTTTTTCGTTTTAGCTGAGCTTCATATTGCACTTTTGCTTCTTTGTTTTGTAATCGGTTGTTATACTGGGTTAATACATCTTTACCAAGCTCAGTATCAGCAACAATTTGCTGTAAATGCATATTAATAAGTTCTTGGACAGTGTACCCAATCATCCGTGCAAACGCATCATTGGAATAGACAACCTTCCAGTTCTGAACCAGGATGATGCCATCATGGGCATTTTCAACCAGGGTGCGGTAGCGAGCCTCTGATGTTGCAAGTTGTGACAGTGCTCGCTCTTTATCTTTGCGCCACGTATTTACCTTGTCAGCAATACCCAACGAAAACAGTATAATCATTGCCGAGGAGCCCAACTGATATCCCCATGACGTAAAGAAGTTATCGCCTAATACACCAAAAGAACGAAGACCAATAAGCAATACTCCTAATACAAAACTTAATGTGGCAATATTGTAAAATATTGCTTCCCTGACTTTTTTTATCTGTGCTATTATCCCAATAGCAATAACTGAAACTGAGCCAATAGCTGCCATAAGTACTGATAGTTGTGTTGCATAGTAATAGGGGAGTATAAATGGTGTTAGTGCACAGAGTGCGGTTATGAGTGTCATAGAAAGTACAAATGTATCCAG
>JBFLZD010000055.1 GCA_040756435.1 Spirochaetota bacterium
CGTATGGCACGGAAATTGCGTGTACAGATGCCAGGGTTAACCTATCACATTACTTCTCGCTGCATAGAGTGGCGAAATATGTTAGAAGAAGAGTACTTTAAAGCCTGTTTTGTGGAAATTTTACGCAAAGCAAAAGAAAAATACCCGTTTAAGCTTATTGCCTACTGTATTATGGACAATCACATCCATTTAGTTATTCACACGGTAGATGATGGAGCACCTATAGGGCGCATTATGCAGTATATAAAAGCACGGTTTGCAGAATTGTATAATAAGGTAACCGGAAGAACTGGACCATTCTGGAATGAGCGGTATAAAGATAGCATTATACAATTTGCCCGTGATGGGTTTCACTATTTGTTGTGGTTGTTGTGGTATTTAGCGTATAATCCGGTACGGAAAAACCTATGCTCTGACCCCACCACATACACTTACAGCAGCATAAAGGCATATTTACAGGAAGATGCTGATGTAGGAGTGCCAATAGATTACCATGACTATTTTAAAGAGTTGGGGAAAACATTTACCGAAAGGATAAAAAGATTTATGCACTATGACGAGATATACCGCAAGCGCTATTCCATTGCCGGGTGGGTATAGAAAAAGGGGTCAGAGCCTATTTATTTTCAAAATTACCACTCATTGTACACCGGGTAATGAGCAATGGTTGTATGAGCTTTAAAAACTCTGCCTCAGTAAGTTCTTTTTTTGGCATTTTGAAGGTTTCAGTTAAAGCATAACAGGCAAGCTCATACGTATGCACACCACTACCGCGAGGTGGTTGTGGACCACCGTATCCGGCAAAGCCAAATGTGTTTATCATTTCAATAGCATCTGGCGGCATTGCTTTTAGCGATGCACCTTCTGGTATTTCAGTGGTATGTGCAGGAATGTTGATAACCAACCAGTGCACCCAATTGCGTGCCATTGGATGACGGTCAACAAAAGCTATTGCCAGGGAACGAGCTTCTTTGGGAACATCGCCAATAGCAATATGTGGTGATACATTCATACCGCCTGCTATAGCTTTCATTGCATATTTTACAGGAATGGATCCACCATTAGTAAACGAGCGGGATGTAATATTCATGGCTTCCTCCAATACTATGTATTTTTATAAAAATTATATAAGACAGAATATGAATAGTCAAGAGTAAATTTTTTTTCACAATTAATATGGGGTTTTAATTCAATAACAATAATAAATTAAATGTCTGTGTATTATGTCAAAACATGCGATTACACTTTTTTATTAGGTTCAACATCAATGATTGCAAATATCGTTGCGGGTGCAGTGCTCATCTCCATGAACGCATATACAATTGGCGATACAGTAGGGGATGTAGTTGAAAAAAACATTGCGCATTATAAGAATTAAAACTATTAAAAATTTGAAGGGGCCGGCGCCTTTGTATTGAAGACAATCCTTGATGATTTTTATGTAAGCTATGAGTTGCATTGCTGTACGGTTAAGTCGGGGATCATGGCGCGCATCTATTTGCAGCTATATCAGAATATCCAGGATAAATGTAACGAAACGGGTTTTTTAAATACTACCACCGCATTATGCCGCTGTACAGGATGGAAATGCATCAACTATACCTGCCAACTATCTGCCTGAAACGTATGAGGCTCCTCCCTTTGTGCTAAAAATTATTGAAAAACTTTCAAAAGGCAGTGGCAAATGATAAAAGCTTCATGACTGCATTTTGTTTACACGTTTCAATGCTATCTGGTGTTGGTGTGCGTACTATAGTTTCTACAAGTTTCATGTCATGGATAATCAGACTATAGTAGTACCAGTCCCCACAAAGTTTTGCTACACTTTTCACTTTGTCATAAAATTCTGGTGAATTTACTCTGCAGCAAAATGTGTTACAGATTGATCCCATAAAAAGGCTTCGATAATCAAATGAATTGCAGTATGGATAGAGCAAACATCCAATTGTGGTATATGATGTATCGGTGTATGCAACAAAAGGGCATTGTGTGGCATGGGGGTCATGTGGGGGTAATGTTATGAGCGATAGTTCCTGAAAGCAGGCTTTCAGTGTGGCAGTGAGGTCATTGCTACAAGAAAGCATGTTGCTAAAACACTGCAGCCGCCTTCTGAAAAGTGTATCTATTTCATTATATGATCCTCTATAGTTGTGGCTCCCACAACACAACGCACACGAAGCATTAAATCCTGGTTGACATGCATAATTATGTGGAGTATACATAAATCAATTATTCGATTGTTATCGTATGGTGCTGTATTACACAAAGTATACCTCGATAATTGTAGTGTATACATTTATTTATTGTTTTTAACTAAAGTTAAAACGTGAGTTATACATAATTCTATTTCAGGGGAGATATATATAATGAAAGGCCAGTATTTTTCAACTACATTTGGTCCCATGTACTATCGCACCAAAGATGGGGATGCCAATATTCATCTTGTATGTATACATGGTGCAGGTGGGGATTCACGGCTATTTATCCCATTGATGAATGAAATAAAAAATATAACAGTACATGCTGTTGATCTTCCTGCTCATGGAAAATCTAAGGTTCAAGAATGCTCATTGGACATATATGTACAGGCAATGTTACAATTTATAACGTCTTTGCAGGGTAATGTTTTTGTGCTTGGCCATTCAATGGGTGGTGGCATTATTTTTGAGCTGGTAAAACATGATGCACCGGTAAAAGGTGCACTGTTTCTGGCAACAGCCGGGACACTACCGGTAAATCCTGTTGTATTTGAACTGTTGGAAAAGGATTTTGATAGTTTATGCCGTCTGGCAGTTGACCTGAGCTATGGAAGTGCGGATGAAACCATGCGCACCACAGCAATTGAATATATGAAACAGGCGGGTATCAGCATATTAAAAAATGATTTTACAATCTGCAATAATTATAATTATGAAGAAGATGCTAAACATTTTAAACCAGCAGCCTGCTTTATAGCAAACAGAAAGGATAAAATGGTGCCATTGGATTTAACATACACCACGTTTAAAAAGATGCCTAATGCCATATTGCAGGTATTTCCATATAAGGGACATATGATGCACATTGAACAGCCTTCACAGGTAGCACGGTGCATTGAACAGTTTGTGGGGCTATTGCTTTAAAAAAATTTTTTATATTTTTTTAAAAATTTTTATGGGTAAAATAGTAAAAAATAGTATATATTGATTTGTGTATTCATAGTCGCTTCTTTGTTGATGTAAATTTAAAACTAACTATATCAGGAGGTTGTTATGAGTATCAAGGTTGCTATTAACGGTTTTGGCCGTATAGGACGAATGGTATTGCGAATAATAATGAGCGATCCAAAATATGCAGATATTGATGTTCGCTGTATTAATGATTTAACCGACGCTAAAACGCTAGCAGTGCTTTTCAAATATGATTCAGTATTTGGTATTTTTAATGGCACAGTGGAACATACCGATAATTCCATAATTGTCAATGGCAAAGAAATAAAGATCTTAGCTGAAAAAAATCCAGGCTCGCTGCCATGGAAGGCTGAAGGCATTGATGTAGTTGTTGAATCCACAGGTAAATTCCGTGATCGAGATAAAGTAATGCCGCATTTAGACGCAGGGGCAAAAAAAGTTATCATTACTGCACCGGCAAAGGGTGAGGATATTACCATAGTGCTTGGTGTAAATGAAGATAAATATGACCCATCCAAACATCATATTATTTCAAATGCGTCATGTACCACAAATTGTCTTGCTCCCGTAGTCAAGGTGCTTAACGATACTTTTGGTGTTGAAAAGGGTGTTATGACTACAGTTCACTCATATACCAATGACCAGCGTTTGCTTGATTTGCCACACTCTGATTTGCGCAGGGCGCGTGCTGCTGCACTTTCCATGATACCCACCACCACGGGTGCAGCAAAAGCAGTTGCGCTGGTACTGCCGGAATTAAAAGGCAAGTTGGATGGACTAGCAATTCGTGTTCCCACACCGGATGTATCGGTAGTGGATTTTGTGTGTACAGTCAAAACCAGTACCACCGCTGAGGATGTCAACAAGGCACTGCGTGAAGCAGCTAATGGAAAAATGAAAGGTATCTTGCAGGTCTGCGATGAAGAATTAGTGTCAATAGATTTTAAAGGCAATACCCACTCTTCAATTGTTGATGCTCCATCAACTGCTGTTATGGGTGGTAATATGATAAAGATACTGAGCTGGTATGATAATGAGTGGGGTTACTCATGCCGTGTTGTTGACTTAATCCAGTATTGCATGAAGTAAATGTAATCAAAAAATATACTGTGACACAAATGGGGGTGTCCCAAAACAAACAGTGGGGCTCTCAATGACGCGGGTGCAAAGTAATTGCGAGCGTAGCGCCTGTGCTGAGCCTGTCGAAGCGAAGCAATCTCTATACCGCAGAAAATGAGATTGCCACGCGCCTACGGCGCTCGCAACTATGGGATTGCTTCGTCACTTTGTTCCTCGCAATGACAGGAGGGCAAAAGTCATTGTAAAGAGATGTCTTGTGGGACACCCCCATTCTATTATGAATAGGTAAATTGTGATGTATACATATCATTATCTTACTAACAAATGATATGAAAATGAACGAAAGATTGTATTAGCTATTATTGTTATATGTTAATGAAAAAATATCACCCTGATACAGTTCAACACAAAATAGAGTATTAAAGACCATACAATAGTTTCAACAATTGCAGGAAGTGATGTTATTATCCAAACAACAAGTGCAACAATTGCCTTCATCGTTGTTGTAAAAAATCGCAACAAATAGCAAATACCTTTTTTTTATTACACATGCATCATTTACTTGACCGTAATTAATAATGACGGTGTTATTTTCATACAGACAACCATCATGAATAAAATATATGTTGCCAGTATAGTGTTGCATATATGTGTATCTCACTACTGTGACTGTATGAATAAACGTTCTTCTATAATGGTGTATGGTTTAAATAATTCTAAAGGAATTGAGCATTGTTTTACAGGTGTACAATAATTCTTGATATAGGTAATTGTCCATCTATACCCATGATATATCTGTATCAGTTGTATAATAATACACAGACTATAAGTGTCATGGGTATGCAATGAAACTATCACCAAAACTAAAAAAAATGAATAATACAATATAGCAGCTATTAGTGTGTAGGTAGTGTGCCAAAGTTGTATAGTGTAATAGTGTATGATGAAAGAACCCTGACGGCTTCATTGGTAAGTCCTCCATGAGTAATGTGATTGTTTTACCATTGTGTCATCCAATTAGAATATTTTCTGGCTTCTTTACTATACGGGAACTTCTAAAAAACTTTTTTTTTGTTGTTCCCTTGTGGGCACAATATAGAGGATCAAACCGCTTTTTTTTATTGCATCCGTTATGATGAAGTCAATTTTTAAAGGTGCCCATAAAAATATAAATGATGTAAACAATGCTATAACACTCATGAAAAATAATTAACCTACAAAAATTTTCTTTACTTTTATGCTTCTGGACATAGAATAGGATACACCTATGACATATAATGTTCCTGTGGAAAAATTTTCATTAGTATTCATGTATTAGGAAGATGTATTAAGAGGTGCTTTTCGTACACACTCTTAATGGAGATGATACTATAATTGAATAGAAGGATGGGCTATGAATACACAGCGAAAACAGATTTTTGCCGGTAACTGGAAAATGTATACTACCAAAACTGAAGCGGTGAATCTTACTATTGGAATCGCCGAAGGACTTTTGAGCACTGAAAGAGAAATTGTACTTTTTCCGCCTGCAGTTTATGGTACATGTGTTAAGGCTGCATGTGAGGGCACACCGATTAAGGTTGGTTTGCAGAATATGTACTATGAAAAGGAGGGAGCTTTTACCGGGGAACTATCGCCCCTGATGCTAAAAGATGTAGGGGCTGATTATGTACTCCTTGGCCATTCTGAACGAAGACACATCTTTGGTGAAACCGATGAGTTAATTCACAAAAAAGTTGTTTCGGCGATAGTTCATGGTATTGTCCCAATGTTGTGTATTGGGGAACTGCTGGAAGAGCGTGAAGCAGGTAAAACGGAAGCAATTGTGGAACATCAGATAAAAGTGGCTTTTGAAGGATTATCTGCGGAAGATGCACTGAAGGTGGTTATTGCCTATGAACCAGTTTGGGCAATAGGCACCGGCAAGGTTGCCACACCTGAGATAGCACAATCCATGCATGCTTTTATTAGAAAAATATTGCAGAAGCTGTATAATGATACCGTGGCACAGACTATCCCGGTGTTGTATGGTGGTTCAGTAAAACCGGATAATATTGCAGGGTTGTATGCAATGCCTGATATTGATGGAGTGCTGGTTGGTGGAGCAAGCCTTAAAGTGCAATCTTTTCTTGACATAATAAATGTAACAGTGTAGATAGGCAAAAACAGTTATATTTGTGAAAATTTAATCAATAGTTAAAGGTGTAATATGAGTATTCTTATCTCTATTGGAACAGTATTGTTTGTAATATTGTCAATACTGCTCATTATCATCATCCTGCTTCAATCAGATAAAAGCGCCGGGATGGGTATTTTAGGTGGGTCCAGTAACACAGCCTTTGGTTCTTCAACTGCTGATATTATTACCAAAATTACTACCGTTATGGTTGCTCTTTTTATGGTAGGTTCGTTGGGGCTTTCAGTTGTAGAATCATACAGAGCGCGCAGCCTGGAAAAGGACCTTTTGAGTGAAGAAAAGTCAGGTGGTGTTATTGAGCAAAAGGCTTTAGAAAAACCTCAAGAACAATCCCAGCAGCCAAAATAAATTGCGTATGGATATCCTTTGTAGTATAATGCAATAAATATCTAAAACCAATGGAGGAACCTATGGCAAAAGAAGTGTATGTTGATCAGAGCGAATGTACAGGATGCGAGCTTTGTGTTGATACGTTGCCAGAAGTCTTTGAAATGACGCCTGATGGTGTGAGCAAAGTTAAAAATTCTAAAGGTGCATCAGAGGATAAAATTCAGGAAGTTATAGATAGCTGTCCGGCTGAGTGTATCCACTGGAAAGACTGACAGGCTACATTATATACATTAAATTTTAACCATACCTACAAGGCATATTCATGCAATATGCCTTTCAATGTTTATAGAAGTACGGGTTGGGCAATTATTGAAAGCGTAAAGGAGTAAACGTAACAATGGGAAGAAATTATTTATTCACATCTGAATCTGTTTCGGAAGGGCATCCGGATAAGGTTGCCGATCAGATTTCTGATGCCATTTTAGATGAGCACATAAAGGGCGATCCATACTCACGAGTTGCCTGTGAAACGCTGGTTACCACCAACCGTGTTGTCATTTCAGGGGAGATTACCTCCGCGGTAACTGTTGACTATGAAGGAATAGCACGAAGGGTTATTGCTGAAATTGGCTATACATCGCCAGAAATTGGATTTGATGCAAAAAATTGTATAGTAGAAGTATTTATACATCCACAATCCCCTGATATTTCGCAGGGTGTTACTGAAGGCCAGGGGCTTTTTAAGGAACAGGGTGCTGGCGACCAGGGAATGATGTTTGGGTATGCAGTTGCTGAAACCGATGAATTGATGCCCATGCCCATTTTATATGCTCACCGCCTTGTCAAACGATTGGCTGAAATCCGCAAAAAAGGTGAGGTAAACTTTCTGCGCCCTGATGGCAAGTCGCAGGTCACCGTTGAGTATGAAAACGATAAGCCAAAACGCATAAGTGCAATAGTCATTTCAACACAGCATGATGGTGCAGTCACATTACCCACACTGGAAGAAATGGTCCGTGAGCTTGTTATAAAAAAGGTAATCCCTGCTCATCTGTGGGATAGCAATACTAAAATATATGTCAATCCCACTGGGCGCTTTGAAGTAGGTGGGCCTCATGGGGATACCGGCTTAACGGGAAGAAAGATTATTGTCGATAGTTACGGTGGAATGGGAAGGCATGGTGGCGGAGCATTCTCAGGCAAGGACCCGTCAAAAGTGGACCGCTCTGCTGCATATATGGGACGCTACATTGCCAAGAATATCGTAGCTGCGGGGCTTGCATACCGATGTGAATTGCAGGTGGCCTACGCTATTGGTGTTGCGGACCCCGTATCGGTGATGGTTGATACATTTGGTACTCATACCATCCCGGAAGAAGAAATTGAAAAAAGAATAAAAAGTGTATTTAACTTAAAACCAAAATCCATTATTCAAACCCTTGATCTGCTTAAACCAAAGTATAAAGCAACAGCAGCATACGGACACTTTGGCCGCAATGAATCTGGGTTTACCTGGGAAGACACTAAGGTAGCAGCCCAGTTACGGTAAAGCAGCATTTAATTTTAAAAATTTGAAGAGTATAAAAGGGGGGTGTCCCAAAAGGCACCCCCTTTGTTATTAATTTTACCCTTATGTCATTGCGAGGAACGAAGTGACGAAGCAATCCCATAGTTGCGAGCGCAGTAGGCGCGTGGCAATCTCATCTTCTGTGGCATTGAGATTGCTTCGCTTCGACAGGCTCAGCACAGGCGCTACGCTCGCAATGATTTTGCACCCGCGATATTCAGAACTCCCGGTTTGTTTTGAGACCCCCTTTTTTTGTGATTAAAATATTTTTAAAAAATTTCAAAAAAACACTTGACAGTATATATAAAGTATATATATATAAAGTATATAGTTAAAATTTAATATTTGTGAAGGATATTTGCATGTCAATAAAATATGCTATTCTTGGTCTACTTCATTATACTGATATGCATGGTTATCGCATAAAAGACCATATAGAAAAGAATTTTGGACACATGTGGACAATCAATTTTGGGCAGATATATACCAGTTTAAAAGATCTGGAAGAAAGCGGATTAATTGAAGTTACGGAAATTGTCCCCTCTGATGATGGTGGGCCTCATAAAAAGTGCTATCGCATAACAGAAGAAGGAAAAAAAGATTTTGCACAGTGGCTGCATTCATCACCTGAAAAGCAGATGCTGCTGCGCGACCCTTTTTTATTGCGTTTTGCTTTTTTTGGATTTGGAGATTCTGATCGCGCTGTGGAGATAATAGATGAACAAATAGCTATGTATGAAGACCAGTTAAAAAGAAGAATGCAAAACCTTTCACGATGGCGCAAACAAAGTGTGTATGTCAGATTAATTGCTGATCTTGGAGTCAAGTTCAATGAAATATACCTGGAATGGTTAAAACAGGCAAAAGAAGAGATAATAAAAGAAAATGGGGGGATGCTGGTAAAAAAGTCATAATATAAAATTTCAGTTATCGTAGCATGGGGGAAAGTATGATACGCTATGATGGGATTACGCTGGTTACTGGTGCTGCAGGATTTATGGGAAGCCACCTTGTTGAATATCTGGTTAAACAGGGTGTTAAAGTGCGTGCAACATCACGTCCTCGCAAAGATACTTCATTTTTTGATAATTTAGGCGTTGAGTTTGTTCCTTCAGATTTGACTAAACCCGAAACATTGCCAAAACTTTTTGAAGGTAATGTTGACAGGATTTTTCATCTTGGTGCTATCTGCAATTTTTCAACACCCTATGAAGTTCTGTATCATACCAATGTTGAAGGTGTTGACAGGATAACCACACTGGCACTTGACCATAAAGTTAAATGTTATGTTCATGTGGGTTCAACAAGTGTGTATGGTTATTATAAAGGTGTTCCGTTTTCTGAAGACAGTCCGCGTGAACCTCAGGATGCGTATGGCAGAAGCAAGCGAGATGGAGAAAATATAGTCTGGGGAAAAATTAAACAGGGGCTTCCAGCAATCATTACACGACCATGTACAGTATATGGTCCACGCTGCAACGATGGAGCCGGCAAGGTTTTTTCACGACCAACCAAAATTGGTGCAATTCCTGGCAATGGCAGGCAGTTATTGTCAAATGTACGGGCAGAAGATGTAGCAGCTGCAGTGGTGCATCTATCGCTGCGGGAAGAATCCATAGGGCAGGCATATAATATTTCAGACGATTCACATCCAACAGTTGAAGAAGCACTATGTTTAGCAGCAAAGGTTTTTGAAACAACACCACCACGCATTCACATGCCATTATCTATTATCAAATTAGCTGCAAGAATTGATGGTTATTTTTCAGCCAGGAAAGGTAAAATACCCGATCTGGAGTATGATGCTGTTAAATATCTTTATAATGATTATGTTGTGGATAATTCAAAATTAAAATCTACCGGGTTCAAGTTTCAATACCCGGATTTTAAAGAATCAATGGAACAAATGGGGGCATGGTATAAATCCCAAAAAATCAAATAAAGATTCAAATGGAATAATATAAATCATAAGGGAACTTCTAATAGCTGTTTTTTTGGATGTTCTTTGTGTGCACATATATAAGGTAAAACCGCTTTCTTTATATGGATATTTAAGGAAGAAAGCAGTTTTTAGAGGTGCCCATAATTATTAAATTGGAGGAACGTATATGAGTGATGTTATAGTAATAACCGGTATTGCTGATGGTATGGGAAGAGAGGTGGCTAAAATGCTTGTCAAAGAAGGCCACTGTGTTGCTGGTTTTGATAAAGATACAGAATTACTCAATTCACTTGGCAAAGAACTGGAATCCATAGATAAAGATAAGGTTTACTTAGAGGATTTTGATATTACCGATAGAAAGCGCATATTAACATTCCGTGATAAGGTTTTAGAAAAATTTAAAAAAGTGGATACGGTTCTTTCCAATGTTGGTATTGGGTTTTTTGGCCCTTTTGAAGAAATTGATTTAGAAAAGGCGCTGAAATGTTTTGAAATCAATGTAATAGGGGCTGCAGCAATCTTTAAAGCATTTATTCCCTATATGCGGGGTTGGAAAAGAGGGAAGTTAATTGCCATGTCGTCTCTGGTAGGAAGAATACCTTTCCCGTTTGAATCAATTTATACTGCAACAAAATTTGCCTTAACAGGGCTTATTGAATCTATACGGTATGAAGTTGAACCTTTTGGCATAAAAGTGGCAATCATTGAACCCGCGCAGGTGTCAACACGATTTGCAGCAAAAATTCATGTGCTATCGCCATTTAATTCACCGTATTTTGACCGGGTAAAACGGTTTATTAATAGGGATAATGAATTAATCAAAACAGCACCCAACCCTGAATTTGCTGCAAAAAAAATTTATAACGTAGTGATGGCAAAAAATCCCAAGCTTTACAACCAGATAGATTTTAAAAGCACATTTTTCCTGTGGCTGAATAATTTTTTGCCTGTAAAGTTAAGAGACATTATCCTGATAAACTACATGGATATCAAACCACGATAGCCAGAGTAGTTTTATAGATGGTCTTTGAGTATCTTGAATGCAGTTTTTAAAGTGTATACTATGATGCACTGGTAAGTGAAAGGGAGGTAATGGTATGGAAACATTACGGAAAATAGTACCTCATTATGATGATTTTGAAAGAGTTAATACCTTGCGATGGAGAATTATTAATGCTCCACAGGAAGTTTGTATTGAACGGGCACGATATTTGACACAATCCATGAAGCTTAACTGGGAAAAACCTGCCATAACAAGGATGAGCCTGGCACTGGAACATATATTGAACAATATCGGTATTATCATTCGTGATGATGAGTTGATAGTTGGATGCAGAACATCAAAGTTGAAAGGTGCTCCGCTATTCCCTGAAAACAAGTCGCGATGGATTGAAGGCGATTGTGATAATTTTGATAAGCGCTTATTACAGAAAGCTTTGATTACACAGAAAGAAAAACAGGAACTATTGGCTGATATACTTCCCTTTTGGCATGGTAAAACAGTTGAAGATATTTTTGAAAGCCAATTACCCCAGGATGTTATGGAAGATATGGATAAATATATCTTTACCATGATGCTTGAGATAACCTACGGCATTGGCCACTTTACCATGAATTATTCTAAGGTTTTACAACTTGGTCTGAAAGGGATTATTTTGCAGCTAGAACAAAAGATACATGAGCTTGATGTACAGGACCAAACTAACGAAAAGTGGCTGCTGTATGATGCAATGATACGTTCATGCAAGGCAGCGATAGTATTTGCCAAACGATATGCAAAGAAAGCACGGGAAATGGCCAGTAAAACAAAAAGTCAAAAGCGTGCAGAGGAGTTACTTGAAATAGCACGTATTTGTGAAAAGGTGCCTGAATATCCTGCTGAAACATTTCATGAAGCTGTCCAATCGCTATATTTTATCCATCTGGTTACTCAGATTGAATCAGGAGGCAATTCGGTTTCAATTGGCAGGATTGACCAGATTTTATATCCATTTTTTGAAAAGGATATAAAATCAGGACGTATCACTCAGGATAAAGCTCGCGAGCTTATTTCATTGTTGTTTATCAAGATGAATGAAATCTGGAATGTTCTGGAGGAGGCTTATATCCCTGGTGGGGAAGGTGCAGAAGGTAAAACTACTCAGAATGTAACCGTAGGTGGTGTTGATAGGCACGGTAATGACGCTACCAATGAACTATCGTACATAGTTCTTGATGCATATGCTGATATACGGACGGTACAGCCTAATTTCAGTGTAAGGATTTCAAAGAAGACTCCTAAGGAATTTTTAACTAAAGCTGTTGAATATGCTCGTGATGGTGTGTTAATGCACTTTTTTAGTGATGAAACAGTTATTGAGACTCTGATAAAAGCCGGCCATTCCATTGAAGATGCCCGTGACTATGCCCTTGTTGGTTGTGTTGAACCAAATGCGCAGGGTAAATGTTTTGGTTCAACTTTTGCTGTTCAGTTCAGCGGTATCAAATGTTTGGAATTTGCTCTATCCAATGGTGTTGATAATATTTTTGGGTATAAAAGTGGAATTGAAACGGGCGACCCCATCACATTTCATACGTTTGATGATGTATGGAATGCGTATGACTGTCAGGTGAAACATTTTATGAATCAGATGGCTCGTGGCATGGAAATACTTGATAAAACTATTTCTGAACACGTACCTTCACCCTTTGCATCAGTGATGATTGATGGTTGTATAGAAAAAGGGAAGGATTTAACATCAGGCGGTGCCATCTATAATTCAACAGGAGTACAGCTTATTGGTTTTGCCAATATTGTTGATAGCCTGTATGGAGTAAAGAAGGCTGTTTATGATCAAAAGTACTGCAGTATAGGTGAGCTGGCACAATGGCTTTCTGATGACTGGCAGGATGTTGAGGACAAAAGAGTTTATTTTTATAGAAGAATACCAAAATTTGGAAATGACAATGATGAAGTTGATGGATTAGGAATTACGGTTCTGGAACATTTTTGTGATACAGTTAGTAGCCTCAAAAATTTCAGAGGAGGTACATTCTGGCCGGGTGTGTTTGTAGTAGGTTTTCATATAAGCTTTGGTGCATTTACTGGAGCTACGCCTGACGGTCGGCATGCAGGAGATGTTTTGGGTAATGGATTAACCCCTACAACGGGAAATGCAATTTCAGGTCCCACTGCCATAATGAACTCCATAACAAAGCTTCCGTTAACAAAGATATATAATGGTGCCAATCTCAATATGCGATTCAATGGCAACAAAATATCAACAGAACATCTATCTTACCTGATTGAAACATATTTTGCAAAAGGCGGAATGCAGGTTCAATTTAATATGGTTGATTCAAAAATTTTACGTGATGCACAGAAAAATCCGGAAAAATACAGGGATTTATTTGTCCGCGTCAGCGGTTATTCGGCTGAATTTGTAGGACTATCGGAGATAGCTCAAGAGGAAATAATCAGTCGCACTGAATTTGAGTATAAACCATAAGAAATACATATATTGATTTTATTGGAGGAAAGTATGAGTAAAATAATGACCACACAGGAAGCAATCACTAAATTTGTTAATGATGGTGATTTTCTTTTTATTGGTGGTTACATATGCAGGCCGCCATTTGCTGCTATACATGAAATTATACGCCAGAAGAAAAAAGATTTAACGGTTGTTCGTAGTAATACTGCTGATGATTTTGACATGCTCATAGGTGCAGGTTGTGTAAAGCGGTTTATTTGTACATTTATTTCACTGGGCTTGTATGGCCTTGCACGATGTTTCAGACGTTCAATAGAAAAAGGTATCCCCCACAAAATTGAGATCGAAGAATATACTAATTTATCATTACCATTGATGCTTATGGCAGGTGCACTGGGCATGCCGTTTGTGCCTGTAAAGGATATGGTGGGTACTGATTTAATGAAGATAAAATCATTTATGGGTGATAACAAGTATAAATTTATTGATTCACCGTTTGATGGGAGCCCGGTAATGCTGGTACCAGCACTCAATCCAGATGTTGCAATAATTCATGTTCAGCAGGCAGATGAAGAAGGCAATGCCCAGATGTGGGGTATTGGTGGTGATTGTAAATGGGGAGCCAATGCAGCTAAAAAGGTAATAGTAAGCTGTGAAAGGATAGTAAGCCGTGAGGTTGTTGGGAAGGATCCTTCAAGAACCATTGTTCCCGGGTTTAAAGTTGTTGCAGTGACTGAAGAACCTTTTGGGGCTCATCCGGGTTATACGCCAGGATTCTATGATGTGGATTTTTCATTTGGATATCTTTATCAGCAAGCATCAAATACTGTAGAAGGCTTTCAGGCATTTCTTGATGAATGGGTATTTGGTGTTAATAACAGGACTGAGTATATCAATCACTACATACAGAAGTTTGGCTATGAGCAATTTAAAAAACTCTGGGCCAAATTTGATTACAGTTACCCCGTATCATATGCATATTAAAGGAGGTTTGCCATGTCAGAACATCCAAATGATTATATTAAACCAGAATTAATGGCCTGCTGCGGTGCGCGTGAAATACAGGATGGAGATATTGTCATAGTAGGTACAGGGTTTCCGACAATGGCAGCAAATATTGCTCGATATACGCACGCTCCTAATGCAAAGCTCATGCAGGAGTCAGGTGTATATGATGCGCGGCCACTGAGGCCTGCTTTATCGGTAGGTGATCCATGTCTTAATCCTGGTGCTGCAATGATTGGGGGGCTTGTTGATGTAATGGGTATGTTTCTTCAGGGTGGCTGGATAGATGTTGGATTTCTTGCGGGAAGTCAGGTGGATAAATATGGCAATATAAATACAACAGTCATTGGTGACTACAATGCGCCAAAAAGCAGACTCCCGGGATCTGGTGGGGCAAACCCAATAGGCTCGCTGGCCAAAAAAGTGCTTATTATATCACTCCATGATACCCGTCATATGGCTGAAAAGGTTGATTTTATTACAACACCAGGGTATATAGATGGCCCCGGTTCCCGTGAAAAGTGGGGCTTGCCTGCCAATACCGGTCCTTCTGTTATTATTACCAATAAAGCAGTGCTGCGTTTTGATAAAACGACTAAAGTGGCATATTTGGAGAGCTATCATCCTGATACAAGTGTGGATGAAGTGGTCAAGCTTACTCCCTGGAAACTGGAGGTCAGTGATGACGTTCATGAAACAGAACCACCTCGTGCTGAAGAATTGAAAGCACTCCGTGAAATACTGGATCCATTTAGGATGATCAAAATTTATGAAAAGCGTGGATACGTATAGGCAAATAAAAAATATTTGGATGTATAAAAGGAGGAAAGTATGGAATATACAAAAATGCTTTCAGACTTCTGCGCAAAGCTTACATATAATGACATTCCTGAGCAGGTAATCTATAAAGCAAAACTGTGTCTTCTAGATTATATTGCCAATGTATATGGTTCTTTAGAGATAGAAGCTGTTAAACACATCATTGATTTTATCATGTCAATTACTGGGAAAAATACATCAACAATTTTAGGAATTAAAAAAAAGACTGATTTACTGAGTGCTGCATTTATCAATGGGACAACAGCTGAAGCTATTGAAGCTCAGGATGGTCTGAGATTTGGAGGCAATCACCCTGTTTGTGCGGTTATGCCTGCAGCACTGGCTATTGGTGAAAAATATAAAAAAGATGGAAAAAGTGTTCTTACAGCAATCATTGCTGGCTATGAGGTTGCAAATAGGGCTGCAGCTTCAGTGCATCCGTTCCATACCCTTTCAGGTTTTTTGCCAACAGGAACGTGCGGTACTTTTGGGGCAGCAACGACTGCTGGCAAATTAATGAAGCTTGATGAACATGGTATGCTCAATGCGATAGGCAATGCCGGATATATTGTTCCTCTTTCAATGGCTGAACATTTAATGGGTGGGTATACCATTAAGATTGTACAGGGAGGACAGGCTGCTAGCGCAGGAATTATGGCTGCAGGCCTTGCAGCTCATGGTATTACGGGATTCCCAAAAGTTTTTGAAGGGTCAGAGCTTAAAGGTGGCTTTACTCAAATTACCAGCAAAGCAGAACCAAAGCCTGAAAGGCTTATTGATAAGCTGGGTGAACATTTTACGATTATGGATATTTATATTAAACCGTATACAGGATGCCGGCATACTCACGGGGCAGTGCAGGGAACATTAGGACTAATACAGGAAAATAATTTTAAGCCCGATGATGTGGATTCTATTCTTGTGGAAACATATGGGATTGCTGAACTGGCTGTGGGAAAGCATATTACTAGCAATAGCAGTTTTGTTGCAGCGCAGTTTTCTATTCCTTTTACTGTGAGTGTCTGTATATTTGATGGTGATTTAGGGCCAGCTCAGATTACAGAAAAACGTATAAGTGATAGTACATTAATTGAATTTTCAAAAAAAGTAACAGTCAAAGCTGCTGACGATCTGAATGCTATGTATCCCGACAAAACTGCAAGCCGTGTTACAATAAAACTAATTAATGGACAAATCATTCAAAAACAGGTTGATATTCCCAAAGGTGACCCGCGTGATCCTATGGATGTGGAAGATATTAAGCAAAAAATTAAACGGTTTACAAAACGTAGAAAGATAGATGCTGATGCATTGGCTGAGATGGTTATGAATATTGAAAAAATAAAGGATATAAATGAGCTTATTAAAATTATTTAATTACAGATAAAATTTTAGCCCGGGGGTATTATACATGGATTTTAGCTATAGTGAAGAGCAACAGATGCTGATTAAACTTATTCATGATTTAGGTGAAAGGGAAAAGTTCAAAGATTTAGCAAGGGAAATTGATAAGACGTGCCAGTTTCCTTTTCAATTAATTTCAAAATTTGCTGAGCTTGGCCTTTTGGGCATGACACTTTCTCCAGAATATGGCGGGGGAGGACAGCCTTTGTTAAATGCCATAATTGCAATAGAAGAGCTGGCAAAATATAGCCCTATGATTGCAGCTCCGGTTTTTGAATCAAATGTTGGCCCTATCAAAGCTATTGATATTCTTGGGAGTGAAGAGCAGAAGAAGAAATTAATTCCTGGCGTTTGTAAGGGTGAATACAGTGTGTCTGTGTGTATGACTGAGCCAGAAGCGGGATCAGATTTAACTGCTTTGAGGACAAATGCTTTAGAAGATAGCGATAGTTATGTTCTTAATGGCCGGAAAGCATTTATTACAGGTGGTGGTCATGCAACGCATTACCTGGTATACACTCGTTTTGATAATATTAAAGGGTATAAAGGTATTGGCAGTTTGATAGTGGAAAAAGGAATGGAAGGATTTAGTTTTGGCAAGCAGGAAGTTTATATGGGTTTACATGGAATGCCTTCGTGTGATTTGTTTTTTGATAATGTCAGAGTGCCAAAAGAAAATGTTGTATTAAAACCGGGTGAGTTTAACAGGCTTATGGCAACTTTTCATATTGAGAGATGTGGAAATGCTGCTATGTGCTTGGGGATTGCTGGTGGTGCACTGGCTGAAGCAAAAAAATATGCCATGGAACGTGAAGCGTTTGGCAGGCCAATATGTGAGTTTCAAGCAATACAGTTTATGACTGTCGATATGGCAATGAAGCTTGATGCAGCCAGGTTACTGGTGTACAGAGCAGCTACCAATGCCGGTGGAGGACTGCCGTCAATTTATGAAGCATCACTTGCAAAAGCGTATGCCAATGAAATGGTTGTTGATGTTACTAATACGGCAATGCAAATCTTTGGTGGATATGGCTACAGCACAGAATTCCCTGTTGAAAGAATGTACAGGGATGCAAAGGCATGGGGTGTTGCCGGCGGCACAATCCAGATGTTGAAGATTGGAATAGCAAGTATGTTATATGGGCGTCGCTTTGATCAGAGAAAATAATTTATGGTGATTAGTGGCAAGCAATAAAAGAATTCTAAATTTTTTTAATTATACAGGGAGGAAGCTATGGGAAAGTATTACAAAGACACAGAGGAGTTGTATACAATATATGGGTATTTTCTGGATAATATTTTAAAAGACCCTAAAATTGGTTCAAAGCTTGCAAGAGCAGGTATTGTCATAAAATTTATTTATACTGATCCTGATGCTGAGATAACAATAGATTTAAAAAATCCTCCAAAAAAAGAGGGTTATTATGGTACTTTTTATTTGGGCAAATGTGATATTGAAGCTGATGTGTGGTCATCGCAACCTGCTGATCATTCACACCGTTTCTGGCATGGATTGGAAAATCCAATAGCAGGGGTTGCAAAAGGAATTATAAAGCAGGGGGGAAAGGTTACAGCAATGCTGAAACTATTGCCGGTAATTAAACCAACGTTTCAGCAATTTCCCATAGTTCTTAAGGAAATGGGTAGAGAAGATCTGATAGTGACAAAGTGAGGCTGTCATGTATGGAAATACCGGGAAAGTAATACATATAAATTGTACAACAGGGAAAACCCAAATACTATCATTGGAAGAAGATGTATACAAAAAATTTATTGGTGGGAGTGGATTGGCTGCAAAGCTTTTCTGGGATTATGCTGATTTTGATGCAGCACCTTTTTCAGAAAAATCGGTGTTAATTTTTGCAAATGGCCCATTGGCAGGAATGCCATTGTCTGGAACTAGCAGAATGAGTGCCGTTGCACGATCACCTTTAACGGGGGCATTTGCTGAATCTTCATGTGGCGGATATTTCCCTCCTCAATTGCGATATGCAGGATATGATGGAATTATTATAACAGGAAAATGCACAATGCCATCTATCATTCATATTGCTCAGGGTTCTTTTAATATTATACCTTCAGAAGAGTTGTGGGGTAAAACAATTGATGAAGCATATTCTGCAATCAAGGAAAGATATGGAGGAAGAAGCAGAACTTTAATAATAGGTCCTGCCGGTGAAAATGGTGTTGCATATGCCTGTATACTCAGCGATGCACATCATGCATTTGGCAGGTGTGGATTGGGTGCCATAATGGGTTCAAAAAATATAAAAGCTATTGTGATTGAACCACATCAAACTATAATGAAATATTTTGAAGAACAAAAAGTAAAACGTCTTATTAAAGAACTTACTCCACGTATCAAGGAATATATCATTTCACAGGTTTTACATGAGTTTGGTTCTGCTGGAAATCTGGAGGGCCATATGTATACAGGAGATGTCCCGGTTAAAAACTGGACATCAAATTTTAATGAAGAAATGGCAGAAAAATTAACAGGGAGCACATTAACGGAAAAATATTTAACAAGGACTGGAACATGTGCATATTGTATCATAGCATGTAAAAGGATAGTAAAAGTTGATGAAGGGCCATATAGCTTACCTGAAGGTCCGGGACCGGAATATGAAACAGTGGCTGCATTAGGATGTTTACTTGGCTCTGAGGACCTTGCTGCGGTATGTAAAGCAGGAAGATTGTGTAATGAATTTGGCCTGGATACTATATCAACAGGAGCCACAATAGCATGGGCAATGGAGGCATTTGAAAGGGGAGATTTAACTGAAAAAGAAACTGGAGGGGTACCGCTCCAATGGGGTGATATGCACACTGTAATAAATACCATTATCCCATCAATTGCCAGAAAAGAAGGCCCTTTAGGACATTTACTTGCAAAAGGTAGCAAGGCAGCTGCAAAAACTATTGGTAGAAATTCAATTAACTATACAGCACAGTCAAAAGGTTTAGAAGCACCAATGCATGATCCACGTGGCGGAGGGCATGGGCATGCTTTAGCATATGCAGTCAGCCCACGAGGTGCCTGTCATGTATCCACGGCAATGCATTTTATGGAAACGGGAGCATGCAACTATCCTGAAATTGGGTTTGAATTTGATTTAGAAGCATTAACAGATGAAAAAAAGCCAGAAACCATGGTGCTGGCAACAGCTATAGGTTCTATAGAAAACAGTGCATGCTTTTGTCAGTATGCTGATCGTTCACTAACATTTGCTGAAATGGTTGGTATACTGAATGCTGTTACTGGGTATAATTATTCATTACAGGATGCACTTGACGCAGGATGGCGTATATATCATTTGAAACGACTCATCAATTATAGATTTGGTTTGAAGGCAGGTGATGATGCGTTGACAGATAGAATGCTGGAACCTGCACGTGATGGTGAGCCACAGGGTATCATGATTAATTTTGATGGTATGATACAGCATTTTTATGAACTTATGAATCTGGATAAAGTTGAAGGGATAGCAACAGTTGATACGTTACACAAATATGGGCTTGAACAGGAAGCTGCACTAGTATGGCAAAAGGGGAAATAGGAGTTATTGTTGAAGGTGTTGGTATTTTACGTAAAGAACTGTTTAAGCATACAGTGACTTTAGCGTGCGATGCACAGGTTAAAGATTTAGCAAAAAAAATAAAAATAAAAAAAAGTGTTCAGATAGCTTTCTTCAAAAATGGGAAACGGTTGAAGATGAATGGTAAACTACATGATGGAGATATCATAAAAGTTATTCCTCTTGTTTTTGGTGGTTAGATAATTATTCTTACAAAATTTTGATGAACGTTCCCCATGTTTTTAAGCAAAATATTTGACAATCCAATTATTCCAGCATACTAATAATGATATATTTTTTTGTACTGCTCACTTTTAGTGAATTATACTATACAGCATCATCACGGGGGTTTGCCATGAAAAAGATCATTATAATAATAGCCATTGTACTTATAGGTATTATTGCAGTTTACCTTTTCTTACGAACCGGATTGCCTGATTACTCCACAGATATTAATGCACCAGGGCTATCGGCACCAGTAACCATAGAAAGAAACAGCTTTGCCGTACCAACTATCACTGCGCAAAATAAAGAAGATCTTTTTTTTGCATGGGGCTTTGTCAATGCCCAGGACAGATTATTTCAGATGGAGTTCACACGGCGAATTGCTCAGGGGCGAATTAGCGAGTTTGCAGGAGCGGATGCACTGAGCAAGGATTACTTTTTGCGAGGGGTTGGCTTTTATGAAAGGGCAAAGGCCTATGCACAGAAACTATCGCCCTATTATAAAAAAATATACCAGCGCTATGTAGATGGTGTTAACCATTATCTTGATACTCATGGCCCCAATGTGTACATGAAACTTTTAGTCATGAAAAAAGAAAAGTGGGAGATAGCTGATTCCATTTGTGTTGGGATGATGCTGAACTGGAGCCTGGCCTACAATATGAAATATGAGCTGTTGTATCATAAGATTTTTCAGAAATTGGGCAGGGAAAAGGGAAGTATGCTTCTTAACTTTACACCACCTGATACTCCAACGGTTGTGGGAGATAGTTCAAAAGAGTGGCTTTTGGATTTGCAATTTGCATCACTGATAAAAGAGATGGGCTGGCTTTTAGGTTGCCGGTCAGCATCCAACAACTGGGCAGTTGCACCACAACTGACTGCAAATAAGAAAGCAATTTTATGCAGTGATATGCAGGTACATCAGTCAAAGATGCCAAATGATTTTTATCTGATTCATGTTAAGGCCGGGGATTTTGAAGTTGCTGGCGCTCAGGTTGTGGGATTGCCGTTTGTTGCTTCGGGTTACAATAAACACTGTGCATGGGGGCTTACCAATCAGGGAGCGGATATGGTGGATTTGTTTAAAGAAACTATCGATTGGAAAAATGAACGGTATAAATATAATGGAAAGTGG
>JBFLZD010000056.1 GCA_040756435.1 Spirochaetota bacterium
ACAGTTATTTTTATACTGATTGCGATAGCGATAGCTCTTGTATCATTATTCAATGCCACCTTCAATGATGTAAAGGGGGAATCATTGCAGCAGCTTCGTGAATTAATGGTAAAAAAACAGATAGAAGCACGTGGAATTAGGAACCCTAAAGTGTTACAAGCAATGCTGCAGGTAGAACGGCACAAATTTGTACCCGAACTCAGTATACCTCAAGCGTATGAAGACCATCCGTTGCCAATTGGTTATGGTCAGACCATATCTCAGCCATATATTGTTGCACTGATGACGGAATTATGTGAACTTGATGGCAGTGAAAAAGTACTTGAGATTGGCACAGGATCAGGGTATCAGGCGGCAATTTTATCATTACTTGCAAAGGAAGTCTATACAATAGAAATAGTTGAACCACTTGGGAAACAGGCTGCGTTACGATTGAAGTCATTAGGCTATAAAAACGTTACCGTTAAAATTGGTGATGGCTATAAGGGCTGGCCCGAACATGCTCCGTTTGATGTCATCATGCTTACTGCTGCTCCCCCCACAGTTCCGGATGCATTACTCAGTCAGCTTAAAGAAGATGGTGGTATTCTGGTTGCACCTATTGGCGATTATCATCAGGAACTGGTCAAAATTGTCCGTCATGGAAACAATTATTCACAGAACGTGATAACCTACGTACGGTTTGTACCAATGGTTCCCGCTAATGAATAATAAATGATTATGGATAAAAAGCAGGAACCATAAGGCCTTCGGTTTCATCAAATCCCATCATTAAATTGGCATTTTGAACCGCGTTGCCAGATTGGCCTTTTATAAGGTTATCAATAACTGATGTTATAAAAAGCTTACCTGTCCTTGAGTCAATTGAAGGGCGTATCTGACATCGGTTAGTCCCACGAACATCAGTGGTGTGGCATGAACGGCGTGTTATATGAATAAACGGCTTATTGGTGTAGTAGTTTTTGTAGATTTCAAATAACGAATCACTGTTTATGTTTGATTGTACATCAGCATATATAGTCACCAGAATGCCTCTGTTTAGCGGTACTATTTGCGGAATAAATAAAATTTTGTGTTTCTTTTTGCTATTGGCATTGACTATATTTTCAACTTCCACAACATGC
This sequence comes from Spirochaetota bacterium, assembly GCA_040756435.1. Classification (NCBI taxonomy): domain Bacteria; kingdom Pseudomonadati; phylum Spirochaetota; species Spirochaetota bacterium. The sequence goes on from JBFLZD010000056.1 coordinate 1,125, forward strand.
TGATGATGGCCTTCACGATAGGTATTGACATCTTCATACCGCTGAGGATAAAAATTAGCTTCGCCTGGATTTTTGCCTGCACCGGATACACCTGTTTTACCATCACAGATGATTGTTTCTGAATCAACAATACCTTCTTCAATTACCGGTAATAATCCCAAAATCATGGCTATAGCAAAACAGCCAGGATTGCCCACAATTTTTGCTTTTTTAATCTTTTCTGCATATTTTTCAGGTAATCCATACACAGTATGTGCAAGTACGTCAGGGGAAGCGTGTTCGGTATTCATGCCTTTATTCTTTGCATATATAGTGTAATCATCAACAGTAGTGAACCTGAAATCGCCGCTGAAATCAATAACTGGAATATTTTTTTTATAAAATGTATGAATCATCTGCATGCCCGCTTTATCAGGAGTTGAGAAAAATGCAATATCTATGTCATCGTAATTGATTTCTTCGGGTGATTGAACTGGCAAATCGCAAAAATCTTCAAGGTGTGGGAACACTTCTGATATTTTTTTACCAACATCTTTACGGGCAACTAACTGTGAAATTTGAAAACCTTTATGGCGTAAAAGAATCTCAATTAATCCTAAGCCGCCAAATCCGGTGGCGCCAACGATTAATGCTTTTTTCATAGTCTTCCTCCGAAATAAGTGTTTACTACAAAAAAGTCATTGCAGCACTATCATTGCAAGTAGAGTTGTGCTGGTCTTAAAGAGTAGTCAAGGGGGATCAATTACATTCCCACCATGCTATCCCAGCAAATCTCGTTTTATATTGATGATGTAGTAATCTCATTTTTTTAAGACTTAGATTACTCTACTCATCCAGGGTAGCAATGACAAAATCTTGAACTATTGTTTCTCACCTGAAATGTAATTACAAGTAACTATCGCTCAAAATAATTAAGATTATGAATTCGTTATTAGTAAGGCAATAATTTTTGTCAATTGCGAAATATAATTATGGTAATGATTTTTAATTATTCATATACCGTACCAGGCAAAGATGTAGGGTATGCTGCGGTACATGCTTTACGTCAACAGATAGTATGTCATTGAAATGCATACATGGAGGGATTGCTCCATAGACATAATTAAAAATATAAAAAAAGTTATTATTGACAAAAAAAAGTGCTATATATGACAAATACACAATAAGTAAAATTGCAGGGGGATCAGTATGAAAAAATACAATGTGGTAATTTTAGGCGCAACGGGTGCAGTTGGCATTGAATTTAGAAAAATTTTATTACAACGCAATTTTCCTATTAACAATATTCGTTTCTTAGGAAAAACCACTGTTGGTCAAACAATAGAGTTTGGTGATAAAAAAGTTACCGTTGAACCGGTAACAGATGATGCGTTTAAAGGTTTTGATATTGGGCTTTTTTCCGCAGGTGCTTCCATAAGCCGGGAAGTGGCTCGAAAAGCTGCTGAATCGGGATGTATTGTTATTGACAATAGTTCAGCCTGGCGAATGGAAAAAGATGTTCCGCTGGTGGTCCCGGAAGTTAACCCAAACGATGTTGAATGGCATAATGGCATTATAGCTAATCCCAATTGTTCAACAATACAGATGGTTGTTGCCCTGAAGCCCATACATGATGTTGCAAAAATAAAGCGAATAGTTGTAAGCACCTATCAGGCTGTTTCTGGAACGGGTCTTAAAGCAATTGAAGAGCTTCAAATTCAAGTACACGATATTATGAATGGGAAACCCATATCGCAGCGTAAAGTATATCCTCATCAGATAGCATTCAATGTGCTGCCTCACATAGATGTATTCCTTGAAAATGGATACACAAAAGAAGAAATGAAAATGGTCAATGAAACCAAAAAGATTATGGGCGATAGTTCAATTCAGGTAACTGCAACCACAGTAAGGGTACCAGTATTGTATGGCCACTCAGAATCAGTGAATATTGAAACTCAGAAGAAGATAACACCACAACAAGTGCGTGAACTGCTGCGTACTGCAAAAGGTGTCACAGTGGTTGATGATCCATCAAAGAATGAATATCCTCTGGCAATTAATGCTGCCGGGAAGGATGATGTCTTTGTAGGAAGAATACGCGAAGATGAATCAATCCCCAATGGTATCAACATGTGGATAGTGTCAGATAACATACGAAAAGGTGCTGCGCTTAATGCTATTCAGATAGCAGAACTATTGATAGAAAAGAAAATGGTGTAATAACTAATGGGGCTGTCTCTTTATATTATTCGCTGTCAGGGTATCGTAATCGAATAGATTTAAGAAAGTCGTGGCAAGAAAAGAAAATATCTATAAGTTCAGGATCAAATTTTTTGCCACTGGCTAATTTTATTTCATTGAGAACATCGTTTTCATTCCATGCTTCTTTATATACTCGTTTGGATGATAGTGCGTCGTAAACATCGGCAAGAGCAACAATACGTCCATAAATAGGAATTTCTTCCCCCTTACGCGGCAATGGATTTCCTTTGCTATCTTTTTCTAAAGGTTTGCCTGTATCTAAATCAATATACCCGGGATAACCGGTTCCATCCCAGTTTTCATGGTGTGTTAACGCCACAATGCTTGCTATCTCATCAAACTGTGATTGTGTATCTTTAAATAAGCGAGCACCTAAATATGTATGGCTTTTCATGATCTGGTACTCTTCATCAGTAAAGCGTGCTGGTTTCTTCAAAATCAGGTCCGAGATGGCAACTTTCCCCACATCATGAAGCATGGCAGCCATTCGCAAAATGTCCCTGCTTGTTTCTATCTCTTTTTCATTAATATGATGGCGTTTTGCCCACTGTTCATACAGTTCAATTGCATACGTAGCAACCCGGTTAACGTGGGCACCGGTTTCTTTTGGGTCTCGCAATTCGGCCATGCTTATCATCCTTAGTATGATTGCACGTGTCATCCGTGCACGCTGTAAAACAAGACTGGCATTATTTGCAAACAGCATTACTATAGGTTCATCATCTTTTGAAAAAGGTATTACAATACCTTTATCGTCTTTTGCATTGATGAGCTGTAATACACCAATAATTGTTCCATTAACTGTTTGCAGAGGAACGGTAAGCATGGAGGTTGTTTTGTAATGAGAAATATCATCATAGGTTGAATTAAATTTATATGGTACATCTGGTGGTATTGTATACACATCAGGGATATTTAGTATATTTCCAGTTGAAGCAACAAAACCGGCAATTGAACTGGTGTTTATTTTGACGCGAAATGTAGTATAAATCAACTTCTGACCAGGGGATAGTCGTTTTGTTAGTGTATCATTCTGGACGTGGCTAAAAACAAGTTCATCTTTATCTTTAATATATATTGAACCGGCATCTGCGTTAACTGATGTTCGTGCTTCAAAAAGCAACTTTTCAAGAAGTATATCTAAATCCTGTATGGTATTAAGCTCATTTGAAAGCTTGATTATCTCATCTATAGTAATCTTTTTATTTGATCCCTTTGGTTTCATGTATCATTTAGCCTTCCAATATAAATTATTAAAATATACAATAATTACTTCATTTTGTCCATAATATTTGAAAGATAATAATTAAATAATACATAATTTTAATGATTTCAAATGTTTGTCTTTTATATTATTTTAAATCTGATTATTCAAAATTTTAGTTGTATTTAATTTGATAGTGATGTATAATAATTTTGTAACCGATAGTTACTATATAAAGGAGGCTGAATGCAGGTCAAAAGTATAATTCAAGCATACCCTGGTGAAGTTCCATGAAATTAACTGTTTTTTATTTTGATCCAAATGTTTCATCAATGTTTGTTGAAAAAACAGATGAAGCTGGTAATAAGTTCTTCACACTTTCCTCGCCTTATAATTTTGTATATAGAGATGAAATCGTGGCACGTGTTGTAGAAGTTGATGATCCTGCAGATATCGTTTATCACTTGGATTCAGGGTATAAATTTTATAAATCCGAAAAATTTAAACCATTCAAAGCTGGAGAGGGTATTATATTTGATTCTATCAGTGGGTGCTATAGGGCAAGTGATTATGGATTTGTTGTTTATGACCAGAGAACTTCTAGGATACATTTAAAACTTCCTTTGCAGATTTCAAAAAATAAGTTAAAAGCTTCATATATTGTTTTCCCCACTAAATTTTTGAAATTGCCATCATATAAAGATATAGAGCAGCAGCTTTTAGCAAATAAAATTGTAGGCATTATTGATAAAAGTGAGATTGAATCTCAACTAAATGAAATAGATCCTCATAATCCAAAGGTGCACAGAATCCTTGTAGCCAGGGGCAAGGAACCTATGAATGGTTATGATGATTATTATATTCCCCTCATTCAGATAGAAAAAAAAGCTGGTAAACTGCTTGATGATGGCAGAATTGATTTTAAAGAGGTTGGAGCAATAATTGAAATTAAAAAAGGGCAGGAAGTTTTACAAAAAATTCCCGGTGTAAAACCTGAGGATGGATTTGATATTTATGGTGAAAAAGTAGATGCTACTATTGTCCAAAAAGATGGATATTATCCAGGCTCCAATATTGTCCCGTCTGAGTCAAATCCGCTGATATTTGTTTCGCAGATAGATGGCTGCCTTGATATTGAAGGCAAAACATTATCAGTATTGCCAGTTGCAATCATTAAAGGTGATGTAAATTATGAATCTGGCAATATAGATTTTGATGGGTCAGTTCAGATAATGGGTTCTGTGTTGCCAGGCTTTACGGTAAATGCAACCGGCGATATTTATGTGGATAAAAATGTAGATGATGCCAGGCTGACGGCAAATGGTGACATTGTGGTAAAATTAGGAATTGGTGGTAAAGGTGAAGCAAAAATTATTGCTGGCGGATCTGTTAAGGCAAAGTTTATATTGAATTCAACTATCGAAGCATTGGGTAAGATAGAGATAGAAGATTCAATCATTAACAGTATGGTATTTTCAAATGATGCAGTTATTGTTACAGGTAGACATGGTAAAATTATAGGAGGTGAAACAACTGCCCGTCATGAAATTATAGTTAATGTTGCAGGTTCACAATTACAAAATGTAACAAAATTAACTGCAGGAAAAAGTTTGGTAGTTGAGCGCGAATTGGCTGAATTGCGTAAACAGATGGAAAAATATAAAACCAATGTAGAAGAAATCCTTAAAAAAATAAAAAACAGTTTTGGTGAGGGAGTATTTGAAAATCCCAAGGAATTTCTGAACATTTTGCCACCGGTAAAAAAGAAAAATTGTTTACTATTATTAAAAGAATTATCTGATAACAACAAGCAGCTTAAAATATTACTGGATCAAAGGGCTGAAATTGAAAAAAAATATAAATTAGAAAAGGAACCATCCATAAGTATAACCGATATTGCATACCCCGGAGTAATTATAACAATCAAGCGCAGTAAATTGCAAATAGACAAGGCAATGCAAAATACTAAATTTTATGAAGATAATGAAACAAAAAGAGTTGTTTTTACTTCTGCAGTATAAGTTTTACAATAATTAAAAATAAAATTAGATATTTCTGTATAAGATACGTATATTATAATCATTATTACAATATTTGATACTGATACTTAAAATATTTGACAAATAATTGTAGTATACTATCTGTGAGCAAATCATATTATTATGGAGGCTTTTATTATGAGTATGCCGGGACTTCCAGAATTACTTATAATATTCTTTATAGTTTTAATCATTTTTGGTGCCGGAAAAATACCAAAAATTGCAAAGGATATTGGATCAGGTATAAAAGAATTCAAAAAAGCTATGAATTCAGATGATGATGCCAAGGACGAAAAAAAATCTTAAGTAACCAAATCTTTACGGGTATATCCTTCGTAGCTGGGTATATCCGTAAATGAAATAATTTAAACTGATATATATTTTTTAAAGATCTATTTTTTTATCATCCAACCTTAGTTTATATTTACATCGTATGATCCCATTTATATTGTATAGATATAATACTAAACATTTTATTCAGTTTCATGTATGAAAGAATTTATTAAAAATTATTCCCTGAAAGAAGTTGAATCATTATTTGCAACTATCGGTGAAAAGAGCTACAGGGCAAAACAGCTATTTAACTGGTTATACGAGCGCAATGTTGATAATTTTTTTGAAATGACAAACTTTTCAAAAGATCTACGCCACTACTTAGATGAACAGTATGAAATATCACCACTAACATTGGTTGACCGTAAAAAATCATTGGTTGATGGTACAGAAAAATTTTTATTTAAAACCTTTGATGGTCATTTTATTGAATCGGTATTTATCCGTAATGATGGTACTGATGAAGGACGATTGACGATCTGTGTTTCAAGCCAGGCAGGTTGCCCAATGGGATGTGCTTTTTGCCAAACAGCTAAAATTGGATTTAAGCGTAATTTGCAAACTGCAGAAATTCTGGACCAGATAAATCAAGTACGGCGTTTAACTGGATTAAAAAATAATAACGTTGTCTACATGGGAATGGGAGAGCCATTCCTTAATTATGACAATGTATTAAAAGCCGCTGATATTATGAATTATACCTTTGGCTTCCATATATCGGTAAGAAAAATTACAATTTCTACATGTGGAATGTATGAAGGTATTGAACGGTTTATAGACGAGAAGCGGCCATATAATTTGGCAATATCATTAAATGATACTGATATGGTAAAGCGCGCAAGACATATGCCAGTTGAAAAAAAATATCCCATGGAAAAAATTATACGGTTACTGGAAAATAAATTTCCTGCATCAAGAAATAGAGTAACAATAGAATACATCATGCGGAAAGATAATATTTCTGAAGAAGATGCCATGCGTTTGAAAACCATGTTCAGGTATAACCGTATTAAACTTAATCTTATACCGCTAAACAAGGGCACGCATACCTTAGAAATTCCAACCCAGGAAGAAATAAATAAATTTATAAAAAGACTTGAAATTATGAATATACCCATTTCTATAAGGAAAAGTGCCGGAAGTGATATAGACGGTGCTTGTGGCCAGCTTTCAGGGAAGCATTATTCAAGCAATAGTAATTAAAAAAATCATAAGGCTCTTGGTATGGATGGTAATCTATTTGATTGGATAAAAAAACATAAATTTTTTACTTTTGTTGGGATTCCTGTTATTGTTCTTACTTTGATTTTGTTGTATACATCAATTGTATATGTTGAATGGATTCATGACAAACAAAAGGCCATTGATAAGCTTTTCAAATATAAACAACTTATTGACCGTACAGAAGAATTGAAGGAAGGTTACTCATATACGTATAGTGAGATAGATGTTTCTGCAAAAGTTGTAGATATTCCTACCCGAATTTATGATCGCAATAACGAAATAATAGGCGAATTTTTTGAACAAAAAAGGGAGATAGTTCCTTATTCATACTTTCCCAAATGGCTTATCAAAGCAGTAATAGCAAGTGAAGACAGAGATTTTTACATCCATAATGGTGTTAGTTTAAAGGGTATTCTACGGGCATTTGCTGTTAATCTGATTCATCTAAGAGTTGTGCAGGGGGGTAGTACTATCACACAGCAATTGGCAAAAGTGCTGTTTACTGATATGGAGCGCAATGTAAAGCGCAAAATATATGAAATATTTTGTGCACTGGAGATAGAGAAACATTACGACAAGCAGGACATCCTATCAATGTACCTTAATTATATATATTTTGGTAATGGTGCGTATGGTGTTGAAGCTGCTGCAAAGATGTTTTTTGGCAAGTCAATCATAGATTGTAATGAAACCGAATGTGCAATGATAGTAGCTACTATCTCAAATCCACTTATTTACTCACCGCTTAATAACCTTGATGTTTCACTAAAGAAAACAAGAAGAATTTTGCAATCGATGGTTGATGCAGGCTTTTTGAAACAACAAATAGCTGAAATTCAGTATAAAAATTTTTTAAAGCAATGGGATGTGCAATTTTCAAAGGATAATACTGCGGAATCATCTTTAATTGGAAGCTTCATATTTAGTTTATATCGTATTAATAGGGCTCCATTTTTCAATGAATACATACGAAGAATACTGGTTAATAAATTTTCTGAAGAGGTTGTGAAAAAAGGCGGTTTAAGTGTCTATACTACGCTGGATGCTACAAAACAGGATATTGCACTGACCGCATTAAAAAAAGGCATACAATTGCAAAGAGAGTATCACGAAAAGAATGCAAAATACATTAAAAATCCACAGCGCGCACTGGCCGAAATGGAAAAAGCTAAAAATATTGAAGGAGCCTTTGTTTCACTTAATCCATTTACTGGTGAAATAATAGCGTATGCTGGTGGGTATAGCTTTTCTTATCAAAACCAGATGGACCATGTTCAGCAGATAAGAAGGCAGCCCGGTTCATCATTCAAACCCATAGTGTATGCTGCAGCTATACAGGATAAGATTATCACACCTTCTACCGTGTTTGATGATATACCCATGACGTTTAAGGGCGGATATTCCCCTAAAAATTATGATGGGATATATTCAGGAAAGGTAATTGTACGAGAAGCTTTAAAGAAATCGATCAATGTTGTTGCAGTACAAGTCCTTGAAAAAGAGGGATATTCCCGCATACTGTCAATTATTCAAAAAGCTCTTAATTTGTCCAGCAGTGAACTGGATTCTCGTTTTTATAAAACATTATCATTAGCACTTGGTACGTATGAACTATCGCCGCTTGAAAATAGTGTATTGCATTCAGTCATTGTTAATGGTGGCGATTTTATTATTCCCTATGGTATACGGTATGTTAAAGATTATAATGGGAATATTGTCTGGAATAATGAAGAAGATGTATTATTGCAAATACAGGAAAAGCGCAAAGAATATGGCAAGATAATTGATCCTGTTGCATGTGCAATTGTAGTTTCAATGCTGAAAGGTGTATTTGAAGAAGGCGGTACTGCTTCATGGGTATTTAAGAATAAATCAGTTCCAGTTGACGTTGCAGGCAAAACTGGTACCAGTAGCGACTACGTTGATGCATGGTTTTTGGGGTATACTCCTGATAGTGTTACAGCAGTGTGGATTGGCAATAAAACAGGAGCAATCTCTCTGGGCAAAGGTAGAAGTGGTGGTGTTGTGGCTGCACCTATTTGGGCTGATTATGTATTTGCCATTTACAAAGATTCAGAATATAAATCATTTATTATTCCACAACAGGGAATTACAAAACAAACTATCTGCCTGGATACCGGTTTGGTGCCAAGAAAAGAGGGGTTATGCCCACGTGTTGCAATCAATGAATTATTTTATGCAGGAACTGAACCCGGTGAATATTGTACCATGCATACAGTACCGGATTCTCATTGAGGATATATATGAAAGAAGATAAAGTATTTATAATTTTTTCTTTAGTTGTATTATCATGTTTTCTTGTATCATTCCAGTTGCCTGTTCAAAACGGGACAATACATTCAACATTTGGTGAACCACGTCCAGATCATTTTCATAATGGAGTGGATATATCTTCAATTGACAAAAAGGTATATCCAGTAAAGGAAGGTAATTTAGTTTTAGCCTGGGACAAGGCATTATTCCCCCTGGAACAATATCCCGGGGTTGGAAACTATTGTATATTAGAGCATAATAAAAAAGAGAAGTCATTGTATGTTCATTTAGAAAACAATATCAATATGAAACCACGGTATGCACTTACTGACAACTTAGCATTTATGGGGAATACTGGAAGATCGTATGGAACACATCTTCACTTCGCAATCCTGAATAATTTTACTGTATCAGTAAATCCTTTTACGGTGCTGCCGTCAATTGATGATAAAAAGCCTCCAGTTATAGAAGCGGTATATATTAAAGTAGGCGATAGTTATACGAAATTGCGTGAAGGTGGTAATATACGGCTTACACAACATCATCCATTAGCTATTCAGTGTTTTGACGCTATTCAGCGAAATGAGCGCTGTGGTGTTTTTGCCCTTAAGGTGATTTTTAATAATGTTACTGTTGCTGATATCAGATTTGATGCAATAAAACTTGATAATAAAAATAAGTTGACAATTAAAGGGTTACCATTTGAGAATTTATATGATAGCAAAGGGAATTATTTAATAACAAATGTTTCGTATAACCCGGGAATTAATAATTTGACAGTAATTGCAGAAGACTTCGCGGGCAACCAAACCTCTCAATCAATTAGCTTTAATGTGGTTCTTGACTTTAAGAAGTAATACCAGTTTTTCCCAAGGAGGAATAATTTTGTGGCTAATATGATTCTTTACTATAGAAGAAAGAAAAATATTAAACAGGTTGATATGGCAAAAGCATTACATGTATCGCCATCATATTTATGCAAAATTGAACGTGGTGTTCAGGAACCTACTGAAGAATTCAAGAAACATTGTGCAAAATATCTGAATGTCAGTATAGCCAAGTTATTTCCCGAAAGTATCCCTGATAAAAAAGAAATTATAAATGAATTTGTGCAATCAAAAAATAAACTGTGGAGTATTCGAATATCTAAAGGGATTAAGCAATATGAATTGGCAAAAATGTTGCGTTGTTCTCCTTCGTATCTTTCTAAAATAGAAAAAGGTTTGCAGCAACCTACTGATGAATTTAAAAAAGTATGTGCCAGGGTATTAAAAGTTAAAGAGATAGAGATCTTCCCTTAAGATTATGTGATTGATGAATATAATGGATTTTGTTCATTTACAGATTGCAACCATAATTATATGCTTATTTTTATCAGCTTTTTTTTCAGGTTCAGAGACGGTATTATTCTCTTTTAAAAAAAGTGAATTGATAAAATTTTCTTTTTCTGAAAATTCGTTTGAAAACAAGATAGCAAAATTTTTATCTCATCCGCAAAATATTCTTATAACATTATTAACGGGTAATTTATTTGTAAATATTTTATTGTCATCTCTTTCAACATCACTGTTATTATCACAATGGCCACAGTATGGGCATATTATAGCAATAGCGATAGTTACTCCTGTAATTATCCTTTTTGGTGAGATTATCCCAAAATTATTATCATTATATAATTACCGAAAGCTGGTTCATTATATAATGCCAGTTATATCATTTTTTCATAATGGTATATTGCCTATTCGATATATTCTATTGAAAATCTCCAATTCATTCATAAAGATATTTCAATTACGGTTAGATGCTTCATTTGATATATCAGAAGATGATTTATCAGCTGCTATTTATTACGGTGAAAAGTATGGGATATTGTCAGGTGATGAAAAGCAATTTATCAGTAACCTATTGCGATTTACCAAGAAAACAGCAGAAAATGCCATGATACATAGAAATAAAGCAATATTTATTCCCCTTGATGCTACCGTGGAGGAGGCTATCAATATATTTAAAGAAACTGATGTTGTCAGAGCACCGGTTTATAAAAATAATCTAGATACAATTATAGGTTTAATTGATTCACGTGAACTTGTACCATATGCCACCGGGATTAAAAAAGCAAAAACGATTACAAAGCTTATTCATCCCATTTATCACTATCCAGCATCAAAATCATTAAGCGAATTACTTGAAGAATTTTTAAGAAATAAAATTCAGATAGCAGTTGTGGTTGATGAATATGGTGGGACAGAGGGTATTGTTACATTAAAAAGAATAATTGCAGAATTATTTGGCAGGGGTTATACATTGTGGGAAGATATGCCCAAGGCTGAAATAAAAAAAGAAAAAGATGTGGTGATAGTTCCCGGAGATATGCAGATTGATGAATTTAATGCAATGTTTAATGTTTCAATAGATTCATCAGAAAGCGAGACCATTGGAGGTTACATTATTGAAAGGCTTGGTTATCTGCCTAAACGAAGAGCTTCAATCATGGTTGATGATTATATTTTGACAGTACGATATGTTACAAAAAACAGAATACAATCAATAGAAGTAAAAAGAGAAGATTCATGATGGGTATATATATTGGATCGCAAATTCTTATTATTATTTTTACATTTCTTTCTGCATACTTTTCTGCAACTGAAACAGCAATAGTATCAAGCAATATTATAAATGTTCAGGCACTTATCAATAAAGGCATCGCACGAGCCAAAAGTATTATACAAATAATTGAAAACCCGGATAGTGCGCTGGTAACAGTTCTTATAGGAAACAATATATCCAATATTGGTGCAACTGCGTTTATAACTTTTTTTGCAAGCAGGGCACTTTTAATACATGATTCCAGGCTTTTTATAGTAACTATCGCTCAGACTATATTCTTTTTAATTTTTTGCGAGCTTTTTCCAAAAATTGTTTCACGTTCAAAGCCCGAAAAATTTTTATTGCATACGTTCTGGCTTTTTCAAGTTATTTCATTAATATTCAGACCACTGGTTACCGTAACACTGGCTTTTTCAACTATTATAAAAAACGCAATTCATGAAGATGACTCAAGACCTTTGCCTATAAGTTCCCGTGATGAGATTGATACTTTGTTTAAAGCTGTAGAAAAAGAAGGTATTATAGAATCGCAACACTATATCTATTTCAATGAGATTCTTTCTTTCAGGGATGTGAGAGCAAATGAGGTTATGACACCACTTATCGATATTATCTCTGTTGAAAAGAAACAGTCTATCAAACATTGTATTGATTTAATTGAAAAAACCAGATTTTCAAGAATACCTGTTTTTGAAGAAAGGGTTGATAATATCATTGGGTATATTTATTATCAGGATATATTAAAAAATAAATCTGTGAAAAATATTGAACAAATAATACGAAAACCTTATTTTGTTCCTTCTACAAAAAAAATATATGAGCTTATTGATGAAATGGAAAAACATGAAATATCTATGGTTTTTGTTGTGAATGAGTACGGCGCGGTAGAAGGGTTGTTAACTGATGAAGATATTGCCGAAGAAATTGTGGGTGAGATACAAACAAGGGACCACCCGCAGGATGATTCAATTAAAGAGATAGCACCGTGGAAATTCAGTGTTGCCGGGAATCTTGACATTGAATATTTCCAGCGACGTTTTGGAATAAAAATTGAAAAGCGAGATTTTGAAACATTAGCCGGTTTTCTATTATATGTATTGGGGCATATCCCTGAGGTTGGTGAAAAAATACATTACCAGAACATAACATTCCAGGTTGAAGAAGCAACCGATAGGTCTATAGAAAGAGTTATTATATCAATCCCAAGGCGAAAAGCTTCTATTGGACAAGCATAGGGCCAAGATCATCTTTACCCGCCAGTATATGTACATGCAAATGCCATATAACCTGTCCTGCAGCGGTGCCGTTATTAATAATTACACGATAACCTTTATCTAATTTTTCCTGCTTAGCAATTTCATTTATTGCCAGAAAAATATCACTCATTATATAGCTATTTTTTTCGTTAAGCTCATCAATATTTTTTGTATGTTCTTTATGAACCACAAGCACATGAAAAGGAGCTTGTGGATTAATATCCTTAAATGCATATACTTTATCATTTTCAAAAACTTTGGTTGACGGAGTTTTTCCTGTTATGATGTTACAGAATAAGCATCCCATAGATATACTCCTATCTATAAAAATTTGTTGTAACCTGTAAAACAATAAGTAAAATGAGTATTATAAAATTTGCAATAAAAAAAGTACTTTACCATAAAAAATTGTATTGCTTATATGAGGTTTAATCAGCTGTTATGCGTAGTATAAAAGAAATACACTATCTGGTTTATCCTGCAAATGAAAACAACACAATTGTTGATAGGTTTTTATCAAGTCCAATAGATAATAAGCTTGCCTACCATAATGAAGAAGAATTAAATTCAATAATAAATGAATTACAGATTAATACCATAGATTCAAAAGATGTAATAATTCTAAAGCCTTTTCTTGGAAGATTTTATCAGATTTGCCCTGGTTCACCAAATATGATATGTTGCCGATACAGGGTTATTAATACCTGCTTTAATTGTCTGTATAATTGTGCATATTGTTACATGCATGTATATTTGAACAGTTATGGGATTGTGCAATTTACCAATACTGAAAAGCTTTTTGCCGAATTATATGATTTTATTAAAAGTTCTTCCCAATCAATGGTATATAGAATTGGAACAGGCGAATTTACTGATTCACTTATGTTTGATGAAATTACAGGCCTTGGTTCTGAACTTATAGAGTTTTTTTCAAAGTATAACAATATATTTTTTGAATTAAAAACAAAGTCATCAAATGTTGATCATTTGCTTAATATACCATCTAAGGGCAATGCAGTTATTGCATGGAGTTTAAACACACCGTATAATATTGCATATTATGAACATGATACAGCCTTATTAGACGAAAGAATAAATGCTGCAGTGAAAGCTATTGATGCAGGCTATTATGTAGCATTTCACTTTGATCCTGTTATACTGTATCAGGGCTGGGAAAAGGATTATTATAATGTTATAAAATTATTAAAGGAAAAAATAGATCCGGAAAAAGTTGTGTGGATATCTATGGGAGGATTCAGGTATCATTTGCATTTCAGGGAGATATTAAGAGATAAATTTCCTAAGGAGATGATGAGTGTGTATGAAATGTTTCCCGGGATTGATGGGAAATACCGGTATTTCAAGCCATTGAGAATACAGATATATAATTTTATGTATCGGCAGTTACATGAAATATTCAAAAAGGCATATATTTATCTTTGCATGGAAGCAGATTATATGTGGCAAAATATAACAGGCAAGGATTTTCATTCATCAGAAGAACTTGAACAGGATATATCTAATCATTTGAACTATCGCTTTATACAAAAAAATACCATTTTCTATTGACCATGCGCTATAATACATATTTATTGTTATTAATAATATATAAGGGAACTTCTAAAAAACTATTTTTTCGGATGTTCCCTTGTGGGCACAATATATTAGGACAAAACCGCTTTCTTTTTATTGCAATTGTAATGATGAAAGCGGTTTTTCAGAGGTGCACATAAGTAAAAATAAATTCTATAGTTATAAGGAGTAAAACGTTGGAATATACAGACGTAAAAGATTTGATGCGAGAATTGACGCAGATTAAAGGCAATATTGAGGAGCTGTATACTGCGCTTCATATAGATGATAAAAAGAAACAATTGCAATTGTTAGTTGAAGAAACATATAATGAAAATTTCTGGAAGGATCAAGCACAAAGTACGTTGATTCAGCAACAAATAACCCAGCTTAAAAAGAATATAGAACCCTGGGATATTCTAAGAAAAGATATAGAAGATTCTATAATGCTTTTGGAAATGGCAATTGATGAAAATGATAATGATGTCATAGTTGATATTTCTTCACGGTTAGATCAATTTAAAAAACGCTTTGAACAATTAGAAACACTGGAATTACTATCCGATCCTGATGATGATAAAAATGCAATTATGACCATTCATCCTGGTGCTGGTGGTACTGAATCACAGGATTGGGCAAGCATGCTCATGCGCATGTATACACGATGGGCAGAAGACAATGGTTTTGATATTGAAATTCTGGATTATATGCCTGATATTGAAGCAGGAATAAAAGAAGTTGTCATGTTAATAAAAGGTGAATATGCCTATGGTTTGTTAAAAGGTGAGAGGGGGATTCACAGGCTGGTTCGTATATCCCCGTTTGACAGCAACCAGAGGAGGCATACTTCTTTTGCATCAGTAGATGTGATCCCTGAAGCACCTGAAGATATCGATATTGAGATAAATGAGTCAGATTTAAGAATTGATACCTACCGTGCATCAGGTGCAGGTGGGCAACA
The DNA here is from genome assembly GCA_040756435.1 of Spirochaetota bacterium. Classification (NCBI taxonomy): domain Bacteria; kingdom Pseudomonadati; phylum Spirochaetota; species Spirochaetota bacterium. The sequence continues at coordinate 16,839 of JBFLZD010000056.1, forward strand.
CGTTAACAGGACTGATTCAGCTGTGCGGATTACTCATATACCAACTGGGATTGTAGTCCAATGCCAAAATGAACGATCACAACATAAAAATAAAGCATATGCAATGAAAATCCTGAAAGCACGCTTATATGAGCTTAAAAGGAGAGAGCTGGAAAAAGAAAAATTGGAAAAATTTGGTGAAAAAAAAGATATTGCATGGGGCAATCAAATTCGTTCTTATGTATTTCATCCATATACCATGGTTAAGGACCACCGTACAGGGGAAGAAACGGGCTCAGTAGATCATGTAATGGATGGTGAAATAAATAGATTTATTTATGCTTATTTAAAGAGCCTTAAAAGTATAAAAATTAAATAACAAATTACCATTTTTTTTATTGCATAAAACAAAATCAGGTTATGTAGTATTGATATATAGTACGAACTTAGTATTAGTACAGGGTAATACTCTGTGCTATCATTGAAGGAAATATGTACTGGCATTACTATAGTATGCTGTTTATGATTATTGTGATGATATGATAAATACAAAAAAATATAATATTTATGTGTTAATATCAATGCTCTTCCTTGTAATTTGTTCATCCCAATATATATATGCGGCAGGTTCAGGAGGGACATCCGGTGCGGATTTTTTGGAAATTGGTGTTGGTAGTAGACCGCTTGGTATGGGTGAAGCTTTTACTGCTGAAGTTGGTGATGTGAATGCTATTTATTATAATCCTGCTGGCTTGGGTACTTTGAAGTTCCCGGTTATGAGTTTTATGCATCAGGAATTAATAGTAGATTCAAGATTTGAAAATGTTTCATTAGCGTTTCCAATATGGAATGGTTTTTTTGGTTTTTCTACTTCAGTTTTTTGGGTTCCCCCATTTGATAAAATTGATATTAATGGAAATAAAATTGGAACAGTTAATTTTTACAATGTAAGTGGAATTTTAGCGTATGGTTATTCCTTGGGATTTATGGAAGTTGGTGGATCAATAAAATATATCTATCAACAAATTGATACATTGCAATTGCAATCATTTGCATTTGATATAGGAATTTTGAAACGTATAACAATGTATTCACCTTTTGATGCTCCAATAAAAAATTTATCTCTTGGATTATCCATACAAAATATTGGAACAAATGCTAAGGATGACAGCTTGCCACGATTAATCCGGGCAGGATTATCATATAAAATGTCTCATTTTTTTGGTTTTAATGTTGATTTGATAGAAAATGCTATTACATCATCTGACCTGTATGACTTTACTTCAGGATTTAATGAAAGCTTTAGAGTCAATGCAGGTGTTGAATTAAATTATCTTGATATATTATTTTTCAGAAGTGGATATAGATTCAATGATGCAGGTAAATATACATTTGGCCTGGGTTTTAACTATGCCATTAAAAACATTGCATTTGTTATAGATGCTTCATATCAGGATGCAGGTGTATTTGGCCCTATTTATTCCTTTACTGTTACCTTTAAGCTTATACCAAAGGTCATTACTATAGAGGACAAATTAAAAGCTGAAGTTCATTATCAACGGGGTATAAAATATTTTATTACTGATGATATAGATGGTGCTATTGAAGAATTTAAAAAAGCAAGAGATTACAATCCCTATCATAAAAATGTTGATAAAAAGATACAGGATTTAGAAGAACTTAAAGAGTTAAAAAGGCAAAATGAGTTACTTGAGAAAGAACAACAGAAAATACGATGAAATACGTAAAGTAACAGTGATACCACAATTTTGTCCTGCAGCATTGGGGTCAGTATTATACATATGTGGCAATACACAGGTAATATGTGCTGTTTCACAGTCTCCGCAGGTACCACAACATGCCATGGATAAGGGAATTGGCTGGCTAACAGCTGAATATACATTATTACCGTATGCTACAAATCCAAGGACTGAAAGAAGAAACCTAAGACCCGATGGAAGGTCAATTGAGATCCAGCGATTAATTGGGCGAAGTTTGCGTACGGTTTTACATTTAGAAGCGATGCAGGGTGTTTCATTGGTTGTAGACTGTGATGTCCTTCAGGCAGATGGAGGGACAAGAACAGCCGCAATATCTGGTGCTTACATTGCTTTACAGTTGGCTGTCAATTCATTGCTAAATCAAAACATTCTTGATGAAAATCCAGTCAGGGCTCAGGTAGCAGCCATTTCAACAGGCTATATTGCTAATGATTTATTGTTAGATCTGGATTATGAAGAAGATTCTCAGTGTGATGTAGATATGAATTTGGTTATGGACAGCAACAATAATATAATTGAGATTCAGGGTACTGGCGAAAAGAGGTCATATTCAATCCATGAACTTGAATCAATGTTGCAATTAGCACAATATGGGATACAAAAGATATTCAAGATACAAAATGATATGCTTAAATTGTCATTATAAAAGCCGAATATAAATATAATACTATATCTTTTATTTCAATTCATGGAATGGTTGGGATTACTATGCGAAAAATAATAATAACAATACTTTTTATCACCTTTACACATTATGTTTATGCTCAGTATTATATAAGAAATACAACAGTTATTGACACACCAACTGCATATACAATTGCAAGAGGTACCTACCAGTTATCATTTCTTGGGTATGATAATGGCGGGGTTGAACTAAAAGCATTTATTGGACTTCACAACAATTTTTTTTTGGGGGCTTCACTGGATATTCAGAGTGCAATTGGTAAAGATGACCCTGACCCCAACGTGCCGGGTGTTGTAGGAAAAATTAAATTTACTGATGGATGGGAAATGTTCCCAATTTCGTTTGCCATTGGGTATGATTCTTTTTATATTGGGGAAGAAGGTAAAACATATAACAGTAAAAATGAACTCAATCAAATGATATATGGCCCGTATTTTGTAATTACCAAACCCATATATTTATTCAATGATGAGCAGCATATACATTTTGGTATGCGTATACCAACTCAGCCAGAATATGTTCCGGAAGATACATCTTATTTTTTAGCTCTGGATATCCCACTTGGAGAAATATTTATATTCAAAGCTGAAATGGAACGTGTATATTATAACTTTGATAGAGCTGATGAGTGGTTGTACAACGTAGGTATGAGATATTCCTATATGCAACGATTGGGAATTGAATTTGACGTATTATTCCAGAAAGATGAAAATCCAAACCGGATTATACGTATTGAATATATAAATGAATTTTAAGGCCATAAATAAAAACCGAATAATGAAAATGGTAAAAAAAAGAAGTATATTTGTATTGATACTAATAAACGCAATGACTTTTGTTATAGTGCAGAAATATTATTTTAATGAAAAGCTTGTTGGTTATGCACAAAATAAAAGAAATTGTGTTATATACATTATTAATACAATGAATAGACCAATTAATTGTAATGTAGAGATTGCTGCAACAGGTGAAGAGCATGCTAAAGGACTGATGGGAAGATCAGAAATATGTGATAATTGCGGGATGCTATTTGTTTTTGATGATGAGGATTATAGAACATTCTGGATGAAAAATACAAAGATACCTTTAAGTATTGCTTTCATAGATAAAAATGGTATAATAAATGATATTCAGGATATGAAACCATATCAAACCTACCCAACATATTCATCAAAATACCCTGCTAAATTTGCTCTGGAAGTAAATCAAGGTTGGTTTAAAAAAAATTTTATTACAACCGGATCAAAAGTAATATCAAATGGATGCATCAGTAAATAGAATCCCCATTTCTGAAAATGAAAAGGCTATTCTTTTGGGAATAATTTTACCGCAAGATAATGAAGAGGAAGTACTTCATTCCCTTAATGAATTAACACAACTTGTGATAACAGCGGGTGCTGTTGTTGTTTCTAAGCTGATAGTTAAGCGGATTTCACTTGATTCAGCATATATTATTGGTAGCGGTAAACTTGAAGAGATAAAGGGAATAGTTCAGGAACAATCAATCAAGCTAGTGGTTTTTGATTTAAATAGTATACGGCCTGTTCAAATACGCAACCTTGAAAATTTTCTTGGTTGCCGTGTTATTGGCAGAACTGAGGTTATACTGGACATCTTTGCACGTAGGGCAAAAACTGTAGAATCAAAGATTCAGGTTGAGCTTGCACAACTTAATTACATTCTTCCACGACTTAAAGGTCTGGGAGGTGTATTATCCAGGTTAGGAGGTGGAATTGGGACAAGGGGTCCAGGGGAAAAAATGTTGGAAACTGACAGAAGACACATTATTAAAAGAATACAAACCCTTAAAAAGAAACTATCGCACATATCCATGCACAGAAATGTGCAGAGGCAGGAGCGTCTTCAAAATGAAATAATTGGTGCAGTAGTTGGATATACCAATGCAGGGAAATCAACTCTTGTCAATATGCTTGCCAAGGATGATTTGTTTGTTGAGGATAGGTTGTTTGCTACACTTGATGCATATACCAGGATTGTGTACCTGGATGAAACACACAAAGTCTTGTTAACTGATACTGTAGGTTTCATAAATAATCTCCCTTCACATCTTGTTGAATCATTTAAATCCACATTGGAAGAGATCAAATATTCAGATTTTATTATACATGTTGTAGGTTTGGATATAGATATAGAAAAAGCTGTAAAGGTTGTGAATCACGAATTACAAGTATTGGATTGTAGTAACAAACCAGTAATAATGTATTTTAATAAACTTGATATTGCAAAAGATGAAACAATACAGTATGTCCGTTTACGTTTTTCTGATGCTATACTGGGTTCAAGTTTAACAGGTGAGGGTATTCAATTATTGAAGGAAAGAATAATAGAAATAACTGAAAGGTTGGATAAATATAAGCAAAAAATTTCAGTGTATTAATAAAAAGATCACTCCTGGTAAGATACGATTTTATTTATCATTCAAAACGTAACTCAGCATCTATTACTGAATTCATATTCTGAAACGAATCCAGTGATAATTCCTTAAAAAATTTCATAATGAATATAGGGGGTGTCCCAAAAGACACCTCTTTTTTTTAAAAAAATTAATTTACAAGCAATTAATGCGACATAAAATTGTCGCATGAAAAAACAACGAAAAC
>JBFLZD010000057.1:0-20573 GCA_040756435.1 Spirochaetota bacterium
AGATACCTCGCTTGTGTGTTTTTGTATTTAATAGTCGTATTATATAGTATGTGGAATGGTAATGCAATAAATTTTTTTTAGAAGCGATGTTATGGATATAATGGAAAACGCCAGTATAGAAGAATATAATTAAAAGTCTTATTCTGGTGAGTGGAGCCAGAAAATATTAATTATCCCTGGTAAATTTTAGTGTAGAATGTAATTATTCTCAAAATGAGATTTTTTAGTGCTATGTGATAGGAATAAGGTAATGACTTCTTTTTTAAATTACGGTATGTTTGAATACTATTTATAAATAAAAAATAATTGACAAGAGATTAGACTATATATTATATTAAATGTACATAATATAGGCATTAAAAAAATATCAGTTATTATTTACCAATATAGCGAACCCATCTTTATTAAAAATAATTGCTGATATTACATACTATTACACAGTGAGGGATTCCTTGGGTGAAATACGTTTTTACTTTTTGTCAATAATATCATAGCATTATTTTATTCCTCGGGGAATTCCCTTTATAAATTAACCAGTAGTATAGATGTACCACTAAATTGTTATTTATTAATTAAAACTTTAATAAGTTTGGAGGTACTTATGAAGGCAATACCCGTAATATTGATACTTATGCTGGTGATATTGAGTTTCAATGGATGTGGTGGGGGTGGAGGAAGTGACGAAGAAAGTGCTATCTATTCTACCGGCGATAAATTAACGTATACTGCAGATGGTGTAAGTTTTATTATGGTTTACGTTGAAGGGGGGTTAACATTCCCCAAAGGTCAATCTGATGATTCTACTGGTACTGTTGCAGAAGCCTACTGGATTGCTGAAACCGAAGTAACATATGAACTGTGGAAAAAAGTATATGACTGGGCAACAGATGCGGCTAGAGGATCTAATAAATATACATTTGCTAATTTAGGTACTCCAGGTGATGGGGGTAGAGGCATGCAGCACCCTGTAACCACTATAAACTGGCGTGATGCAATAGTTTGGTGTAATGCGCTTACTGAATGGTATAATGCTCAAAAAGGGACAAAGTATGGATGTGTATATACAAATAGCGATATTGTATTGCGGGATTCAACAAATACAAATTGTGATAGCGCGGTGGCAAGCCCAACGGCCAAAGGCTTCCGCTTGCTAACCGGTAACGAATGGGAGCTTGCTGCGCGCTACAGGGGTAGTGATACTACAAATGTGGTAACAGGAACAGTAAATGGTGTTAATTTTGATGAAATGACAACCAAGTGGACCAAGGGGGATTCAGCAAGTGGTGCTAATGGTAGTGATTCAATAGCAACGGATATTGTAGCATGGTATGAAGGTAATAGTAATAATTCTACACATGAGGTTAAAACCAAAACACATAATACCCTTGATTTATATGACATGAGCGGTAATGTGACTGAATGGTGTCTGGATTTATATGATGCATCTAGCCGACTATATAGAGGTGGTTCGTGGAATCAAGCATTAGCATTTATTCCAATTGGTAGATATTTTGATAGAACCACTCCAGATGATAAGAATATTTTAATTGGATTTCGGATTGCTAAGAGTCAATAAATTATTATCATTGTTTAATTTGAAGCTACACTATCTTTTAATTGATTAAGAAATTTGGAGCTAAAACCAATATTTGATGCACTAATAAAGTTAAAATATAACCGTCCAATTAACCCCATCTTTACAAAATAATAAAGATATGCATATATTCTGCATGAAAGGTAAAAAATTCCTTTTTTACGAAGATAAAGATGGGAAAAAATCTTCAACACACATCACATATCGCACATATTGTGAAGAGCACTATTAACGATATAAAGCAATAGGCATAAGTAAAGCAGCATATTGGAGGGAGCACAATGTATATCATAAATATGTATGGCGGCAGAGCAAGTTGTGTGTTGGTGCAGATGATGTCATTAGTCATTGTGTATCATTATCAACTACTATAGTAGCAAAGGAATGTGAATATGTACTGAGTATTAATATTGGATTGATGTAATGAAAGGTGGTAGAAGGAGTTGTGAGAAACATTCTTGTTATTGTAATAAAAAGAATGCAGGGGATGGCAAACTAATTAATTTTTACCAATGAAAATTATAAAGTCAGAAACAACAGATATGCATAAGAAATATAACCTGCTGGCATATATGGCAGACTATACAATTGGTAAAATATTTATGGTATTTTTTAACAGATTACCTTAAGTTTTGAAGTCTATTGGGTGGCAAGTTTCACCAATTCTGGCGGGGGTCCCCAGTAAAATTGACAACAAGGTATCCCTTCTTCAAGATAAAATGAAAATGTGTAGCCACTAAAGCGATAGTTATCGGTATTATCTTCACTATCTAACGCAGCAAGATAATCATAAAGATAGTTCTCAATACAATAGGCTATAATCTTTGCCAATGACATCTTACATATTTTGCGCACATCCATCACAAACTCATACTCATTCTCATACAAATACAGATGAACCCGCTTCCAGGATTGATACCGCTTTCTATACTGCAACCGCGTGTAGCTTTTAACAGGTATTCGTTTATACGACAGTACATAGTTTATGAAATTTATAATAAACGTATGAAGCGATAGTTTACGGATAGTGGCATTTTCTTGTAAAAGCTCTAAGTGTTCATAGGCAATACAGGTGGTAGTTTCTATATTCATATATTCCCTCCAGAGTATATATGATGCAACAATACTCCTATTAGAAAAAATTTCAACTACAAATTGGTAATGGTGAATAAGATAATAGAACAATGATTACGTAATAATTGGGAGGGGATAGAAAGGCAAAGTATGGTGCAGATATAATGCCAATCAAAAAGTACAATACTGTATACTATCGCTACACGATAAAGAAAACCAATGCTGACACATGAGTGTACTTACTAGCTCTAGTGTGATAAAAGTATAAAATTACCTTAATCATCAAAAAAAATGCAAAAATTGGGCGCTTTTTTGCCCATATCTAAAGCACAAATCAAAGTGATTAGTATGTATATCGTAGATGAACTCATACTTCAGCTTATCACTTTAATAAAAAATAAATGAGCTGTAGTGGTGCTCATTTCACAGCAAAGGATTCAAAGAAATTGGATAAAACATACACAGAAGAATGATTAAAAATTGTCTATTGTCCCAATAAATAAAATGATTGCAAATGTTGCCAGTGGTTTTAATGTATACGTAATTTCATACAGTACACGTGGGTGGTTACGTTGCGCATTTACTATTCCTACAATAAAGTGTTGTTTCCTCATTGTGGCATTTCATTGCCGGTGAAAACTAAATGGCTTGCTAATAGGTTCAAGCCCGGCGATACAGTGATAGTGTATCCGGTAAAGCGGTTGAAAGATTATGTGCATTTAACCAATTTGGGAGTGCTTGCAGAGGTTTTAAAAGTTGAACTTTCCAACAAACTATATTTACTATCCTTAAAAGGGCTTAACCGTGTACGGGTTGATAAACGGCATGGGTTGTGGACATGCAGTTATACTATTTTAGATGAAAAAGTACAGGTAAATACGGAAATAACCGAAAGGTTGCGCAAAAAAGCCCAGGAATTGATTTTTTTAATCAATGTCAATGAATCAGATAAGCTTATACATCTTTTAAATTTCATCTCAGATGGGGTACAGCTTTCAGATTTTATTGCCAATTATTTTATACTGGATTATAATGAACGGGTAGCATTGCTCAATAATACAGATGTTACATCGCGAATCAATACAATATTACAGTTGCTTACTGTGCTTATTGATACTATACAGCATAAACGGAGAAGTGAGGGATAATAATGAAAAAGAAAATATACCAGGATGAAGTGTTATATACCATTGCGTGGTCGCCAGTGTATAAATTTGATAAATATTCAATAACCAAAATTATCCCTGAGCTTGCAGGTATTGTTGCAATAATGGAAAAAATCAATGAACAGACGTATCACTATATATTGTTTTATAGTTGCTGGCGTGATGGTATGCGGTTAGGGCTAAAAAATTTACTTGACCCCATTTTTACACGGCATCCAGATCTTGCTAAATCAATGGAAGGCAGGGAACTGTGGTACAAGTACACCGCAGTGGATACCAATCCATTTGATTTACAGGACATACTGTGGTGGCTTATACAGAACTATGAACCTGAACTCAATGATATAGCCAATTATGAGGACTCCAGGCGCTATAAAAATATATATGTGCGTGAAATGGAATTAGGCAAGGAAACAGTTGTTGAACGCCTGCCAAAATTTGGATTTTAATTTGAAAGCTTAACAGTATCCAGTGTGTATATATGGCTTATATTCTGTTTCAGGGCAAAAAATTCCAGGATAAACTTTAACCGTGCAGCAGCATCAAGTGGTGATGCTGAAATGGTGTCAATACGTGCTAAAAATTGTTGCATCCTTCGTACATTCTGAGTACGCTTATCTTTGTCAGTCTCAAAGATATCCTTTTTAAATAAAAGGTATGTTTCGTATATAGCTTTAATTATATTTTCGTTTTCTATAAGATAGGCAATATACAGATTGGTATCTGAGTTGTGAACATTGCGGGTGAAAAATTTAAGTAAAGGTAAAATGACATCAGGGTAAAGGTGTTCGTTAATAAGCTCTTTAACTTTTGCTTCAAGTTCTGAGTCTATCATGCGCTTTGTGGGATATGCCAGGTGAATAATAAATGGATTTCCCCGCTGTACTTTGCTGTACACAAAATCTAAGAAGCGGTCAAGTGAATCCTTGCGCTCCATATCAAGCTCGCCAAATGCGCCATCTAAAATATCCTGTGCAATATCCTCAAGGGGGCGGCGCTCTTTTAAAAGCGTTTCAATATCCTTTATTTTCTTTTCCTGTTCCATAGTTAAAACCGCTTAAGTACCGACAATCGTATTGCTTCTTTAAGCTGTTTGTCACTGTTGTATTCATACACATTGACAACAGCACTTACCAGAGAATACTGGTAAAAAGTAAAACCGGCAAGCCCAAAAAATACAAGCTGAAAATTATCATCATGTTTATATCCACTGTATGCAAGGGCTGCACAAAGAGCAGTTGATGCAAATGACAGCATCCCAATGGCGTAGTTGCCAGTATACAGATGCCCAAAACCAGGAAAAGCTATAGAGCCGGCTACTGAAAGCCACACTGACTTTTTTGGTTTCTTTTGATAATCGTCAAACGTTTTGGCAAAGGTTATTGCTTCATTGCGCAGTGGTTCATCGGTTCCTGTTGCAATAAATTGCTGCAAATCTTTTTGTGCATCACTATAGTAGTGCAAAATAACGTTAGTGTAAATAAAATTTAATGTGGCTTGCTCTTTTAGATTGCCATTAGGATACATAGAAAAATATTCTTGGAAATTGCGGTAAGCAAAAAACGCTGATCCTTCCAGAAGACGCATGGTGGCTAAATTATACAGTGCTTGCTCTCCCCACGGTGTTCCTGCATATTTCTGATAGCACTCAAAGGCAATATCAGTGGCACGGTAATAGTTGCCTCCCAAAAAATATGCATGTGCCATGATGAGCATGCTTTCCGCATAGTGCTTACCCTCAGGATAGCAATACTGATACCGCATGCATTCGGTAATGGCGTGATAATATTCTTTGTTTTCTAAAAAAGTTTTGGACAAATCAATTATTGGGTCAGCAAAAAGCGGTCTGACAAAGACAATGCTATATAGTATGAACGCAATAATCTTTTTCACTGCTTCATCCATTCAGGCAAAAATATTTCAAGGCTGTACTGTAAAAATTGGTTTTGTATTTGTGTGCGATAGTTACTGTTAATGACCTCATTGCTGTGCAGTGTGCTGGTATATGCGGAGTACACATTGCCTGCATATCCAATGGCAGTTAATGAGCCAAAGGTATACATAAGTCCCTTGTTGCCCTTTGCATATGAAAGATACGTTGCACCTGCAAGCACAGCAACGGTTACAAAGCTTATAATACCATCGGTATAATGACGTGCATATATATGGCCAGCACCAGGAATCATTGCCGATAGCGCTGCAGCCGCATACGGGTTTTTTGCTTCCTGTTTAGCTTTGTTTAGCAAAGCAAAGATATCGCGCATCTCATGTAACGCATTGCTGTGTGAATTGTAAAACGAAAGTGCTGCATCCCAATCGTAGTGAGCAACATGCACTGCAAGTATATTTTTATAAAGGAATAGTTTCAGGTTGGAATCGCGGTTACTATCGCACATATACAGCATTTGCAGAGCTTCAGAATACTGTTGCAGTGCTGTATAGATATTTGCCAGCAGTAGATAATGCTTGGTATCCTTACCGGGTTTGCTCTGCAACATGGTGAGCGCCTGGATAAATCGTTGCCCCTTGTAGTAACAGTATGCAATGCTATAATCCATATCCGCGCATGTTGCCATACTGTAGCGACGAAGTTCGGCAATGCACTGATAGTAATCCTGCTGGTTGTAAAGCGAAGCTATGAATTTTTGCTGACTGCCTGTATCATGGAACAACAGTGTTATGATAAGCGGTACAATCATCATAGTGGTTACCGTATATGCTGTGGTACTGGATCGTGCTGTGGAATGGTGTATGGGTTACATCGTATAAGCCTGTCCCCAGAAAGAAAACCACCTATAATAATGCCATAGCGCATCACAGCTTGTCTACCGTATTCAGAGCACGTTGGCGTGAAGCGACAGTTAGGTCCATCCTGTGGTGATACAACAACCTGAAACATACGGATAAAAAAATAGCCAATTGCCTGGGCTGCATTGTAAACAGTGGGAGTGCGCCTTTGCACGCGGGTTTCATTTGCTACGGTGACATCAGCATCCCAGGGGGGAAAGTCAGCAAATAAGGGGGTTGCAGTAATAATGCACAGTATAATCAAAAAATTTCTTACTAATAGTTGCCATTTTATAGTAGCTTTTTTCATTATCATTATCTCTCCTGAAGGCATACTATGTATCCCCTATGTCATTCTTTAATCCAAATTATGCATATGAGAAATCCTAAAAGTCATTCTGAGGTAGCATAAGTAATTGGAGAAAATCCCTGTCACATCATAGGGATGTTTACCTACGAGTCAAAATGACATTGATAAGATGTCTCCTCACTGTGTACGTAGAAATGACAATATAAAAGAATTCAGCAAAAAAAACTGGTTAATAATTTTACTCACTTTACATATAATACCGCTTCTGTTCTGCAACAGTGCTTTTTGGAAATCGTCCATAATGATGACCCGGCCATATTATTGTTTCATCCGGTAGCGATAGTATCCGGTAAATTGATTCCATAATCTGCTTATAGGAACCACCAGGCAAATCAGTTCGACCCATACCCTCAGTAAAAAGCGTGTCACCGGTAAAAATATGCCCTGGCGTGTACAAGCAAATGCTACCAGGTGTGTGACCCGGGGTATGGATTACTTCAAGATGCTGATTGCCAAAAGTGATACTATCGCCACCGCGTAATGTGCGCATGGGTTTAGGTGATGCACTGCCTTTATTAAACCGTGCCATAAGACGGTTTGTTATGCCGGTTAACTGGTCCAGATCAGCTTCATGGATTAGAAGCTCTGCTCCGGTAAGCTCTATCATTTTGCTGTTTCCGGAGGTGTGGTCAAAATGCCCATGCGTATTGATGATATATTTCACGCTTGATTTATGGTGCTGTATTGCCTGCATGATATCGTCAAAATCACCCGCCGGGTCAATAAGAACAGATTCTTTTGTGTCTTGACAAACTAAAAGATAACAGAAAACATCCATTGTGGTTACAAGGAGTTGTTCTATGATCATTACATTTAATCCTATTTCGTAAAAGGTGAATAATAATATTTTAATACAATATTCTTGTTTTATCTTTCATGTTCATATGTTTTGCGCAAGCTTTTTTATATAAATGCAATTGTTTTTTAACTATGGAAAATAATCAAACATTAATGTTTTAGCTTACAAACGATAGAATAAGAGGTTTTATCAAGAATAGTCGGGAAATTAATTGAATTAATGAGATAGTTATTTTGTATTAGTCAAATGAATTCCATCTTTTTCTGTAGAATAATAGAGTGTATAAACTTTATATTCATAACAAAAATTATAACGAGAAATATCATGAAGTTAATAAAAATAACTCAGATTATCGCAAAAAACGAAAATACTGAAATACGCAGTTATTGATTCATTTTTACTTTGTGATCAATTTGATACATAAGTTTGGAGGCTATTGGGTGGCCAGTTTTACCAATTCTGGGGGTGGTCCCCAGTAAAATTGACAACACGGGATGCCTTCTTCAAGATAAAATGAAAATGTGTAGCCACTAAAGCGATAGTTATCGGTATTATCTTCACTGTCTAAGGCAGCAAGATAATCAAAAAGATAATTTTCCACACAATAGGCTATAATCTTAGCCAGTGACATCTTACATACTTTGCGCACATCCATCACAAACTCATACTCATTCTCATACAAATATAGATGCACACGTTTCCACTTTTGATATCGCTTTCTATACTGCAACCGTTTATAGCTTTTCACCGGGATACGTTTATAGGACAGCACATAGTTTATGAAATTAATGATGAAAGTATGAAGCGGTAATTTGTACACAGCGGCATATGATTGAAAAAGTTCTAAGTGTTCATAGGCAATACAGGTGGTGGTTTCTATATTCATATATTTCCTCCAAAGTATATATGTAACGATACGATACTACTATCGGAAAAATTTCAACTACAATTTGAATATATAAAAAAATTAAAAACGATGATTGAAGGATAGCCGCAAGCAAATATAAAGACAAAATACTTGGTAAAGAGTAGGAAATTAATTGAATGCATCACTGACCAGAGTTGAAAGAGTAAAATAATAGTTTAAAGTTTAAGAGGAAAAAGAGAATTTTTATGGGAAAAATATAATGATTATATTTCTGTAGGGAATAGTAAAAAAGAGGAAAAAATCATGGCAAAAGAAAAGAATACCTTCAATACTGAAGAAAAGTTAAGAGTTGTACTTGAGGGATTACAGTGTAATTATTTTTCAATTGCCATGAAAGATGATAATCGTTCTTCGTCGGATGGATGGGTTGAAAGCAATGATGGTACATTTACCGGTGCTTTTTGCTGTAGGCGCTTATACAAGTTGACAAAATGTTTTCCGCTTATGTGGTTTTTTTTGCAATAATCAATTGCAAAAGAATCTGCCTGCCGTTCAAACTCGCGTGAATAGCCATTATGAATAAGCAAAAGGGGAAGCCCTATCGTTGTGGTGGATACAACATCGCCAAAAATTGCTATAGCAATTACCAGTAATCCGGAATTAAGCAGTATATTGCGTACACCGTGGCGGTACACAACATGAGCTGTTTCATGTGCAAGGATTGTAAAAAGTTCATGTTTGTGCTGTATTAATTTTACAAAGTCATCAGTAATAATAAATGTGCCATCAGGAAGCGCAAAAGCATTGGGGCCAATGAAATTGCTATGTCTAAAATATAAGGTGAAAGTATATTTGTTTTTTTCAGGTATGGTAGCAATAAATTCCTTAAACTGTGTTTTTATAGTATATATGCGTGTTTGTGGTAGCTGCGTTTGTGTAAAAAACTGGTTGTCAAGATACTCTAAGGTTTTTTCAGATATAAGGTGCAGGGTGCTTGTAGGAACAGAAAAAGCTATATGTGTTACAATTGTCGGAAAAATAAACTGTATAAAAATATAAACTACAATAATTGAAACCGCAATAAGGGCCATTATTGCTGTAACATGTGATTCAAGGTAAAAGAGTAGTGATTGAACGGTATTTTTCTTCTGGGGAGAAATTTTTGCAATCATTGAATCCACAGTATTATTGTCATGTGTTGTGAACATATCGCCATCGGGCAATATGATTTGCCGTTGGGTATTTGCTACACGGGGTGATATGGTAAGATAAGAAATATGCATTTTTTTTGTAGTGGATTCTGTTTCAATGATGATGTCCCCATTATCAAAATAGTACAAAGTAGCTGCGTGAGGGGTACTGATTCCTTTATTATACAATGTACCCTTAATATTAGAACCCGATGTCAAGGTCAAGGAATCCTCCTAATTCTTCAGCAAATGACTTGATATCTTTTTCATCCATGCTGGTAATGTCATCAAGATTGTTATTGAGTGAAATAGAAATGGAAGAATAAAAGTATTTGTTATAACGAATACGTGCCCAGGGTATTGCCAATCCTAATGAAAATAAAATGGCAAGAGCATTGGTAAAGAATATGGATATATACTTTATATAATCCATTGAACAGGATAATTGTGATTGCCCGCAGTATATACTGGATATGACGTTATTTAAAATAAAGATTTTATAAAAGGCAGAGCCAATAAAAAAAGAAATTATCAGTAACGCGTAGATGCCAAATATTGTTGCAACAATAGACGTGTCAATTGATGCAGTATTTTCAATATTTTTTTTCAGCAGTTCAAAAAATCCTGACGAACCCAGTGCTATTGCAATTCCCAGTATCACACCTGCTGATATCAGGGTAATAATTGTTGCAGCAATGAATGCAATGTAGAATATTGAAGCTTTTCCTTTATACTTTACCGGGAGTGTGCCAAAGTATACATTATTGATAATATATTCCTTTTGCTTGTAATAAATATAAGGGATAATAATTCCCAGTGTTAATGGAACCCAGATGTATATTAAAATAAAATATTTAAAAGCATCCAGATAATCACCTTTAAAAATAAAAGGGATATTTTTGTAAAGGGTATATTTACCTCTGAATCGCAGACTGTTGACAATTACCCATGGTATGATTGGCAATAATGATAGTGTAAGGATAAGATAGAGTGTTTGTGAATACTGCCCGGATAATGAATACACAACAAAAAACCCTAACGCCAACAATCTTCCTTTCAGGATATTAACAGGCATAGCAGTGTATGCAAAAGGTTCATTATCCAGGTATAAATTACCATACATATATCTGTTTGTACGTACTTTTGCCCATGCAGAATAAATGCCCAGAGTTAATACTGTAAGTAACCCGTTAACAATCCATATCTTAAAGTACTCGGATGCTTTGCCGGTGAAATGAAATGATATTATTTTACTGTCGGTATTGTTTTGTCCAATTGGTTCCACAAAAATCTCCACTAAATATAAAATTCAATGCACAGCATAATACTGTATAAATTTAAATAAGTCAAGACATAAATGATGAAATAGCACATAAACACCTGAAAACTGGTTGACAATATACGGTTTGATACTGCTCAAATACTTAAAGAGTTTATCATTAGTATTCTTTAATAAGTGCACTCTTCATTGAATGGTGGTAAAACTTTAACAGGAGTGGATGAATAGAAATATTTTAAGTAATGCAATCAGGAGGCTCATTTGAATATATCACGTAAACTCATTGTATTTAAAATTATCCCCACACGGCTTCTATCGCGGTTGTTTGGGTATTGTACTCGTATTCCTTTGCCTGCTTTTATAATGAAAAAGCTCATAAACTGGTATAGTAAAAAATTTAATGTTGCATTAGATGAGGCATTTATTCCTCCGGGTGGTTTTAGAAACTTTGATGAATTTTTCACCCGTAATCTGAAACGGGGCATGCGCTTTATACATCCTCATCCAATTGCCCTGGTATCGCCCGTTGATGCTATGGTAAGTGCATGCGGCAGCATTAAAGCCGGTCAATTAATTCAGGCAAAGGGCATCAACTATGATGTGGCGTCGCTTTTGCCGGGGCAGTTTCAAAGCCATTTTATAAGTGGTTCGTTTATTACATTATATCTTTCTCCCGGTGACTATCACCGAATACATTCACCGGTCAGTGGCACAATCGTTGGTTATCAGTATGATCCCGGAAAACTGTATACCGTACAGGACTGGCTGGTTAAAATTTTTCCCGGGCTTTTTACGGTAAATGAGCGCATAACGTCGTATATACAATCTGCTTTTGGGTTGGTGGCCGTATGCAAGGTTGGTGCAATGAATGTGGGTAGGATTTCGCTAAGCTATGCACCGGTGTTTACTAACCGCTGTTTTGCAAAGTCATATTTTTACAGGTTTGATGAAAGCAGGCGTCCTAAAATATCCAGGGGTGATGAGCTTGGTATTTTCCACTTAGGCTCCACCGTGATTGTGGTTACGCAAAAACCAGTTAGCTTTCTTCCCAATATAGAGGGTACCAAAGTACAGATGGGGCAGGTAATTGGTTATTTTTAATTTCTTACAGATAGTTTACAGGTATGGCATATACCGCATTTGAAATTGGCACAGGTTTATTGACAAGACATACTATGCAACCGCCTCCAATTGTCATACCTGTGTTTGCAAGTACAGTATAACGTAAATTGCTTATACCGGGCAATGCCGACTTTTTAATCTCAATGGGATACACAATTCCATCTTTAATGACAAGCACATCTATTTCTTTATGGTCTTTATCTCTGTAAAAATAAAATGATGGATGCAATCCATTATGCTGCCATGATTCCAGAATCTCTTCAGCAACCCATATTTCAAATATTGGGCCTGAAAAAGCATCGGCTTCAAATATGTGCGGACTTGTCCAGCCGATAAACGTTATTGCCAAATCCTTTTATTAATAATAATCCGTAGAGGGTAATAATACCAACCCTTCTTGCTAGCAATTTTACTTATTCCCTGCATACTATGAAAGTGCTGTGTGCCAGTTAACCAGATGAGATTACTCTTCTTTTGTTTATCCTACTCCATTTTGATATAGGGCAAATGGTGAGTGGCATAGTACATTTCATCAATTAATACAGGAAGTTTGAATTGTTGCAAGAAAAGAGCAGGCTCTTCTTTGGCCATTGTTTGTAGTGTGGGGAACCCAATCACACCCACCCCAAATTTTCCTTGCTCTTTTTCAATTATTAGCTACTGTGATTGGGAAACCCAATCACACCCAACCACATTTTTTCCTTGCTCTTTTTCAATTTGTTGCGTATTTTATAAATGAAGTCAAGGAGGCAATTGCGTATGCAAGAGCCTTTATGGTTATTTTTTTATGGGCGATAGTCCTTATTAAAGAAAGGAGGCCACTATGAAAGATGTAGCCGTAAAAGAAAGTGCCATTTTTAAACAGATTGAACACTGGCGGCGACAGAAACAGCAGGTGGTCGAAGATAAGGAAAAAGCTAATACGCTGCCCTTTATTACAATTTCACGGGAATATGGCTGTGGCGGATTTGATATTGCAATTAAACTGACTGATATTTTGAATAAGGAATATCATGCTACTCCAATATGGGCAGCATATGATAAGCAGATTCTTGATAAAATAACTTCGGATTTGGGATTGACACAGGCATTAACCGAAACACTGACAAATACTGCACGAAGCAAGATGACCGATCTTTTCCAGACAACATTCAGCAAATTTCCTCCACAGGTGGCTGTATATAGAAAATTAGCCGAGGTGGTACGCACTCTGGCAATCAATGGGCATGTGGTAATAGTAGGCAGGGCAGGCAATGTTATAACCCGTGGCATGCCCTATGGGTTGCATGTGCGTATTGTTGCACCAATGAGTTACAAAGTTAAGCGTATAGCAGCAAAGCTTAAAGTTACGCAAGCTGAGGCGCGGGAAATAATTGAACAGAAGGAAATGGAACGGGAAAGCTTTATAAAAAATTTCCTTAAATTTGATCCTGAGGACCCGCATAACTATGATATAGTCATTAATAACGAAAATTTTGCTTTAGATGAGATGGCGCGCTTGATCATTGATGCTATGAAGCGTAAAGGGATTTTTGCATAATACTTTGGATATGCTGACATTTCATTGTAACGACACTGCAATTATATATAATCCAGAAAAGGATACACTGCTGTGTGTAAGCAACCCTGATGGCAAAAAGCTATGGGTTAAAAAGCTTTCTGAACCAATGGCTATTCAGAATGTACTGTATGATGACCGTTTTTACTATATTGCCTGTAGAACTGGCGATACCCAGGGCATGTTTTTAACAGTAGCGCGTAGCAACGGATCCACTATGTGGTTTATCCCGGGTCGTACGTTTTTAGAGGTTTTATATAATGGTTTTTTGTATCTTATATTTGTGGATGATAATGACAGGTATTTTCTGATAAAAGTAGAACGTGAAGAAGGCACAAAATTGTGGTATCACCAGGTAGATAGTGACCTGTATTACTATCACTTTAAAGAAGACGGGATTCTGCTCCATTACGCATCGGGAAGAAAAGAAAAGATTACTTATGACGGTAAGCGTATTATATGTTAAATTTTTTTCATCAGTAACTATCGCCCAAAAACTGCTATGATGAAATTCTAAATGAAAATTAAAGTTTTACCGATAGGTATACCATAGGTGATAAATGTATATTACTAAGCAAGAGGTTGTGGTATGAAAGCAATGGGTGTACCAACTGAGGCTGCCAGCATATATAATCAGGCGCTTGCGTTGTCCAATCAGGGAAATTATGCACAGGCTATTGAAACATATATGCATGCGGTTGAAGTGTTCCCGCAATTTATTGAAGCATATAACAATATTGGCGAGATATATTCGCGAATGGGCAACAGCGAAAAAGCCATTCAGGTGTATGTAAAAGCATTGTCAATCAAGAAGAACCATAAGGTGCTGCTTAACTTAGGTGTTGAATATTACAACGCAGGTGATTATAAAAAGGCACTGCAATATTTTCATGAATCGCTACAGTTTAAAAGCGATTTTATTGAAGGCAACTTTTATGCAGGCATGGCATACTTCAATTTGAAGGATTATACTAATGCGCTGCGATTTTTTGAAGCAACGGTAGCACTTGACCATGTTCACCTTAAGGCAAATTATCTTTTAGCGTACATCTATTATGAAAATAAAGATTATGGAAAGGTAATAGAGTGCTTAAACCGCATATCCCATATTGCTGATGACAGGATGTTTATAAACAGGTATTATGGTTTTTGCTATTACCACATGGGTGATTTTAAAAAGGCAATAAAGTACCTTACCACGGCGTTAACCAGCAGCCCAAAATATGCTCAGTTTAAAGCGTATTTAGAAAGCTTAACCTATGAAAATAAGATAAAAGAAATTGGCGATATAGATGCAAAGATTAAAGAGCTTGAACACAAGATAATGAAAGAAAAACCCAACCTGTCCGAATATACCCGCCTGAGTATGCTGTATATTTTTAAGGGTCAGTATAAAAAGGCTGAGGACCTGCTTGTAGGTGTTAAAGCTAAAATGGCACGGTAACTATAAAACCCACAGTGTTGCTGTGGGTTTTTAATGCCTTATTGAATGCACATACGTTTATTTGTCAATTTGTTGTTAAAGGTACTTGACTGCGTGTGTATTATAGTGCCTTAACAGCTGCAGCCGTCGCTGAAGCCACCGCATGCATCACATCCACCGCTGTATTCAGGCTCATCGCTAATATTAACTACCTTTACGTGAAAATGAAGCGTTTTCCCTGCCAGAGGATGATTCATATCAACCACCACTTCATCGCTTGTGATTTCTTTGATTACTGCAGGGATCTGTGCACCGTTGTCCATCTGCAGGCCTATAGTCATCCCAATTTCGGGCTTAAACTGCTGCTGTACTTCTTCCAGTGGAAATGCATATAATAGATTCTCGTCATAATCCCCATAACCATCTTCGGGTGCAATAACGATATCTTTTTCCTCGTCAAGCTTCATGCCTAAAACTGCTCTGTCAAGGCCCGGAATAACCATGCCAGCTCCCGCTTGAAACTCAAAAGGTGCACCGTCTAAACTTGAATCAAACACCTGTCCGTCATCAAACTTTCCGGTGTAATGAATGGCCACATATTTACCTTCTGTTACCATAAAAACTCCTTACATATTATAATTGGTAATTGCTGCAATTTTTGTAAGTTAATGCAATAATCCTGTGGGTTAGTTGCTTTGGGCAGGTGATTACGGCATTACATGCTAACAAAAATGTAATTAATACAGCAATTATATTGCTACCACAATAAGATACTCTATGAATGTGTCAATATCAATATTTTTTTAGGAAAAATTTAGATTATTAATGGGCGATAAGGACTACCATAAAGGATGTCCCAATGTGGGACAGTGGCACAGCTTTATAGTAGCGACCGTTTATTCTTCCCCCACATGCTATCAATCGCATGTTTGATTTTTTCTTTCATACACTTCTAAATTCTATCCCTGCGTCTTTGAATTGTAAAACTGTATTGGTTTTTAATGGATCGTTGCCATTGAAAAGTTTATCAAGCGCTATTACTTTTTGTGGTTTGAGTTGTATAATACTATCAATGATTTTTTTATCTACTTTGTCCAGCATAATGACCAGTTCATTGTCATTGATGATATAATAGCCATCTTTCTTTTTCACTTTATCAGTGAGTTTTTTGCCGTTTTTGAGCATCAGTTCATAAAGCATATTTTCTTCTGTTGATTCTGGTTTTACATTATCTACAAACTTAAGAATTGCTTCCTTTATTTGTTCAGGATTTTCGGGGACAAATGGACGCCACTGCTTAAAATTGCTTTCGTCGAGTTTGAATACTTTAAAACCTAAATCATGTTTGGTTTCTTTTTGTTCTTCAAACTGAATTTCCCCTGCTTTTTTCTTTTTTTCTTCGTTTATTTCCTCCTGGATTTTTTTTGCTGCACGGCGTATGCGTTCTCTGGCAATATCGGCAATGGTTTTATATCCTGCTTTGTATGCTTCGCTTTCGGGGTCTGTTGGTTCGGGAAGTTGCACCAGTATCCATTTGCGGTTGCCCCCATCTTCTTTGTTAAGTTCCATTACTGCGTGGGCGGTTGTTCCAGAGCCAGCAAAGAAGTCGAGGATAAATCCATCTTTACGATTTCCAAATGAAAAGTTTATTAATCTCTTAATTAAATCTAATGATTTAGGAGTTTCAAAAAATTTTTTCTTCATTATTGATTTAAATTGATTACCACCATTGGGTTTTAAATCAATCCATAAATTGCTAATAGTTTTTTCGTATGATGGAGGTATATAGTGCTCAGGTTTATTATTTTTTGACAATCTTAACAAATCCACCTCCTCACCTTCCTCTTCAAGTTTATTTTTCCACCATTTATCGATATCTTCCTGGGTTAGTTCATTTTCAGTTTTATTTAATTCTTTAAGCATATTTATGTAATTCTCAATTGCTCTAAGGCTTCTTTCTCTTGACCATCTCCATTGTCCATAAGATGGTATAATGCCGAATATTTCATAACGCATTGTTGGCCTGTCTGTTCCTCGCCAATGATTATTCCATGTTCCTTGTCTTTCTTCATCTAAATCGATAGTAAACTGATCAAATTTATAATTACTATTTTTTGTATAAACTAAAACATATTCTGCGCCATAATTCAATCTATCAATTTTTTCAAATTGATTCTGTACACTTTTGATCCCACGTCTTATGATTAACATATTTCTAAAATTCTCCTCCCCAAAAATCTCATCCATCAATAAACGTAAATTATGCACTTCGTTGTCGTCGATGCTTACAAATATCACTCCATCATCTCTTAAGAGAGTGCGGGCAAGGAAAAGGCGTGGAAGCATCATATTCAGCCAGTTGGAGTGGTATTGACCATTTTCTCTGGTGTTTTTAAATAATCCTGCTTTAGTAGCGTTGCCATTTTCGTCTAAATCCCCTACTTGTTTTTTGTATTCCGCAAGTGTTTGAGAAAAATCATCTTTATAAACAAAATCGTTGCCCGTATTATAAGGCGGATCTATGTATATCATCTTAATTTTACCAAAATAGGCTTTTTGCAATACTTTCAAAACCTCAAGATTATCGCCTTCGATAAAAACATTTTCTGTGTTGTCAAAATCTACACTCTCCTCTTTACAGGGTTTAAGTGTTTTATAGGTTGGTGTTTGCAAAAGCCTATAAGCATTGGTTTTCCCCGCCCAACTTAAATGGTAGCGTTCGTTTTTAAATTCTATGTTCTGGTCAAAAAACACTTTTAATTTTTCCCAATCAATTTTTTCTTCTGTAAAACAGTCAGGAATGATTTTTTTCAATTCTTCTAATTTTTGCTTAATTATATCTAAACTTGTGCCTTCCATATAATTGTTACTCCTATGATTATAATAAGTCTTCTACTTTACTCACCACTTTGTACTCAACACCATCGTTTTTAAAAACTTCATAATGCTTTGTACCACATTTTATCTTTATCTGCTCGTCGGGCTGAAGTTTTAAAATATCCACCTTATCAGTGCCTGTATCTTTGGTTTCTGCTACAAAGTATATTTTTTTATCATTCTTAAAAACAATTGCCCAGTCGGGATTATAATTGCCAATGGGAGTGGGTATTTTAAACCACGATGGTAGTTTAAAGTAAAACTCCACATTTTCGCTTGTTTCGCAATCTTTTGCAAACTGGCTTTCTACATTTGAATCAAGTGGAATATATTCTTCATAAATTGTTTTTTCTCTGTTACTTACTTTAAAAGTAAATTGATCCAGATAGGTTTCAAGTTCCTGTGTTTCAAAGAGCCTCATCTCGTAATATTCATTTCCAATTTTTTCGTACTTAATACCATCGACCATAAGTTCGCTTAATGTTCTTTTAATCATAGTCACGCATTGGTCAACAAAGACCTGAGGATTTTTAAACAAATTATCCCATCTATCGACTTCCTCAAGAATTTTAAAAATAGTATCACGGGTAAGTTCTGTTTTTTGCTGAATATATTCAATGAAATCAGCTAGATGCCAATATCGGGAATTGCCATATTCTTTTTTTCTTTCGCTTACAAGATTATTGCCAATTTTTTTGTTTGTGATATCTAATGAAACTTTTATAGAGCGTAAGGTGGGTGGTGGGATTTCCGGCAATTCTTGTATTGCCTTTACTGCCTTACTTATCAAATTATTTGTATTATATTCAACGGCATATCTAGTCTTGTGTTTAATTTTTCCCCATATTTCAAGAAAAATTGGATTAGCTTCAAATCCTTTGTGATATTTAATCTGTATTCTTTCTCTTTTGTTTTTAATCCTTCCTTCAAAGCTTACGCCACAGTCTTGTTCAATTTCAGTTTGTAGTTGTCTTGCAAAGCTTTCGTATGATTCGTTGGCTATTACGGTTAGTTTGTTGATGTTTCTGTCGTATACTCTTATACCTTCCTGATTTACAGCAAGTCGAAGTCCTCTACCAATTTCCTGACGCTTCTTAAGTTCAGACTTAGTTTCATTCAGCGTGCAAATTTGAAAGACATTGGGGTTATCCCAACCTTCGCGTAGTGCGGTATGCGAAAAAATAAAACGCAATGGGTTTTTTATATCCAGAAGTTTTTCTTTATCTTTCATAATTAAATCGTAGGTGTTAAGGTCATCTTCGCTTTCACCTTTTGTGTCTTTAAGACGCCCTTTTTTATCCTGCGAAAAATAGCCATTATGCATTTTCTCAATATTTATTTCTCCATTATGAAAGATGCTTTTTAGTGAAGCATACTGAGGTTTATTGATATATTCAAGATAAATTTCTTCAAACCATTGAGAAATTTTTCCCTTTTGTGGATTTCCTGTTTCATCGTAATATCTATAATTCGCAACTCTATCAATAAAAAAGAGGGATAGAACTTTAATACCGTGTTTGTATAATTTCAATTCTTTTTTAAGGTGCTCTTCTATGGTTCGTTCAATCTGAAAACGCATGAGTTCATTGGCAAGATTCCCCTGCGCAGCTCCTGCCAAAAGCGTTGTACCATTAGTAAAAGTGATGGATTGGTTTGCAACATCAATTTCTTCAACAACAAATCCATGTTTATATACATGCCTGTTTCCTGATTTTTCGTAAAGATTGTCTCCTACTTTGACAGAAATACTATTTTTCTTAACACCATCTTTGTCATTTACATGAATAGATAAAGTTGCCGTAACTTTTGTTTTTTCTGATTTAATTTTTTCAACGGCAATGTATGGATCATTAAAGTTGTTTTCTTCAACAACTGAATCGACTTCAATTTGCTTTACCAACCCTAAATCGTATGCCTTAACAGGGTTAAGGGAATAGACAAGATTATATAAATTTCTATGAGTAGCAGAATAGCGAAGTGTACATAAAGGATTAAGCGAAGAGATAGCATTTTTTCTTTTCTCTGTCTCCATATTCTGAGGCTCGTCCACTATAACAATTGGATTAGTGGATTGAATAAATTTGATGGGTTCAAGCCCGCTAAGTTTATCATTTGGTCTATTAATAATGTTTTCATCTTTAGCAAAGGAATCAATGTTTATCACAAGGATTTCAATATTGTTGTTTGTCGCAAAAGAGCGAAGGATGGATACTTTGCTACTATCATAAACATAGTAGTTTACGGGAACATTTTCGTAAAGATTCTGGAAATGCTCAAATGTTATCTCAAGATTTTTAAGCACACCCTCACGAATAGCTATAGATGGTACAACAATCACAAATTTTTTAAAGCCATATTTTTTGTTGAGTTCATAAATAGTCCGCAAATACACATAGGTTTTACCGGTACCGGTTTCCATTTCAACAGTGAAGTTAAGACCGTTATACTCGAATTCTTCTAATGTTA
>JBFLZD010000057.1:20583-21355 GCA_040756435.1 Spirochaetota bacterium
ATATTTGTTCGTCAGCAATTAACAATTTGTTTCCAATGCCTGTTATTTCAGTAAATAATTGATCTTCATCTTTTTCTATAATTTTAAAATTTAATTCACCATTATCTTTATCTTGCCCCTCGAACAGACCAACGATAGAATTAATGGCTTTTTGTTGATATTCTAAATTAGGTTCAAATGTTAACTTCATAAACACCTCATTCTTTTTCAAAAATAATAAAAAATATTGTCATCTGCTTCACCTGACTTTTGGATTCAGGCACCTTGTCCACCAGGATATCGCGGGCGGTATCAATACGGCGTTTAGTTTCATTGTTTAACATATACAAGCTACCTTATCAAATGGTCGTCGCTACGGGACTTAATTTTGTTCGTGTTTATATTATCTACCATAAGGTTGCCCCTCCGGGGCTTGATTTTGTTTAAATTTATATTTTCTACCAAATGGTCGTCGCTACGCGACGTGTTAGCTCCGTAGGGGCGTTCTTTTGATAACAGTGACCCAACTATCAGAGAGTATAGCTCTGTAGGAGCGACCTTATTCATCATAAAATTCAAAAATATATTTTTCATTATACTCTACTTCAAACTTCTTTAATAATTCCATGTAATCCGTTTTTAAATATCTTCGTCCCTTGATGTTCCTTGTTCTGGCCCCGATTTATCAAGCACTTATTTTGCTTAATATATAATAATTCTCCAAAGCGTCGTTAGGCGAAACATAGCCAAGTCTTTCAAGCATCCACTCGTTATTGTACAACTCAATAAATTC
>JBFLZD010000058.1 GCA_040756435.1 Spirochaetota bacterium
GTAGACAATAGCAATATCTTTTGTGGCAGGTTTTACAATTTTTAGTGTAATGATACAATTATGGGATGATGCAATGTTTTGTATGGTTATGCCTTCAGGATTATCGCACACAAAATTTTTTGATGGTTTATAATGCAGCGTGCACTGGTTAAAAAGCTTTTGCAAAAGTTTGATTTCATCGTCATTGTTATAAAATATCCTTAGCCTCCCACCTGTTGCGTTTTTCCATTTTATAAGTGGGACCAGTGGCATGCTATTGGTGTTTGTGATTATGACATCACGGATATTTGCAGGATCAATCTGAAGTTGTGCAAATGCACTGTAGTAGCGTGTTGGGATATCAATAGTGCTGAAAGAACTATTTTTATAAACAATCGTAGCTCCATCAGTTATAACAAAACCGCAACCAGCATATCGTGAATTTTTGGAATATTCTGATAGCTTGGTGTGGACAAGAACATCGCCAGGATATTCCTTGTGGATTTCTTTTAAGTCAAACATTGTTTTCTGGTTGTGGAGTATCTTAAAGTTACTATCGGTATAAAAAACACCTAAAAATGTTTCTTTGTCGGAGATAATCTGTTCCTTGGAAAGCTGTGGTATGTCTTCTTCAATGTCAACGATAGTTGCATTATTGAGGTCAAGCCCAAAAAGCTTTTGAAATTCAAGATAGCGCTTTACAATAAGCTTACTGCCAATATACCGGTTTGACGAAAGATAGCGAGGGTCAATGTTATACTGTTCACAGGCCGGGTTGCCAGTTATAAGATCAGTAATAATGATATTCTCAATTAAGGGGATAATACGCGGTGTCAGTGACAGGCTATTGCCAATGCGTATAAATGGTTTTTCATCTTCTAATGAATCGCCGGTAAATACAATAAAACATTCAGGTGAAATTATAAATAGCCTGTCATCATCATTTTTAATTATGTGTGAAAGTTCCATATCCCTCCATTGCCATAATGTGTGATGTTGTTTTAAGAATGGCAATAAATTCATTATTATTTTTTGCATTCAGTATTTGTAACACGACATTAGGATTTGAACATAGCTGAGCTAACTTTGATATGATAAAAATCTGCACATCATTATCATATTGAGGTGTTATGACCATAAAAATTACTTTTGCAGGTTTACCATCAGGGGCATCAAAATCCAGCCCCTGCGGATGTGTTGCGCATATAACGGCAGGCATTTTGAAGCGTATAAATAATTCGCTGAAAAATTTTGCAACAATCAGCATTATACTGATTGAAAGTAATAATGTTAATATTTCATTGGAAGATACATGCATCAGTGTGATTCCACAATATTTACAATTGTATTGTTAACTATATATGACAGCAAGAATCTTTGCTGGTGAATCGGTTGCCGTATCCACTCTATGTGGTACTATTGAATCATAGTAAATACAGTCACCGGGATATAAAATGTCAGAGTAGTCGGCCAGTTGTATTTTTACCTGGCCTTCAAGTACATAGATAAATTCTTCGCCTTCGTGACTGTATGGCTGCCCGCCGGTAACAGGTTCAAGCGTTACAATAAAGGGCTCCATGTGCCGGTTAACTTTTTCAGGTGCCAGGGATTCATACGTATATCCGTATCGTACTCCCTCTTTTGATGCAACACGTGAAGTCAACTGGCGTTCACTGCTCCGAACAATGGTAAATGGTGCTTCTGTCGTCTGCCCAAAGAATCTTCCCATCTCTAAGTTAAGGGCATGGGAAATTTTAATTAACGCGCCTAATGGTGGTGATATAAGATGATTTTCTATCTGGGAAATAAATGCAGAAGAAAAGCCAGTCTTTTCAGCCAATTCATTTAATGACATGCCTTTGGCTTCACGGAATTCCTTTATTTTTTCACCAACTTTAATTTCGCTCATAAAAACTCCTATAAAATATAATATTTAATAAGATTTCTCCTCGCTTTCGCTCGTCGAAATGACAGAGTGTGCTTCGCTCGTCGAAATAATAAAAAGAGCTTTCGTTCGTTAAAATAACAAAATGTAAATGTCATTTAGTGTATTACTCTTGTCATTTCGAGCGAAGCGAGAAATCTTTGCTTAGTAAGGGAAGATTTCTCCTCGCTTTCGCTCGTCGAAATGACAGAGTGTGCTTCGCTCGTAAAAAATGACAGAGTGTGCTTAACTCGTAAAAATGACAGAGTATGTTTCACTCGTCGAAATGACAGAGTGTGCTTCGCTCGTCGAAATAATAAAAAGAGCTTTCGTTCGTTAAAATAACAAAATGTAAATGTCATTTAGTGTATTACTCTTGTCATTTCGAGCGAAGCGAGAAATCTTCCCAATCCTCAGTCAAATCTTTCCATTCAGGATTTATACTCATTACTAAATTGTTCTTCTTTTCTCGACGCCATTTTTTAATTTCCTTTTCACGAGTAATTGCCATATGAACATCTTTTGTGTACTCATAATAAACAAGTTTATTAACATTGTACTTTTTTGTAAAACCATCAAGCATTTTATTTTTATGTTCATACATTCTTCTTCTAAGATCATTTGTTATACCAATATACATAACTTTATTATTCCAGTTAGTGAGGATGTAAACATAAAAATTGAGGTTACTCATAAGATTTCTCCTCGCTTTCGCTCGTCGAAATGACAGAGTATGCTTCACTCGTAAAAATGACAGAGTATGCTTCACTCGTAAAAAATGACAGAGTGTGCTTAACTCGTAAAAATGACAGAGTATGTTTCACTCGTCGAAATGACAGAGTATGCTTAACTCTTAAAAATGATAAAAAAGCTTGTGCTCGTTAAAATTACAAAATGTAAATGTCATTTAGTGTATTACTCTTGTCATTTCGAGCGAAGCGAGAAATCTTTGCTTAGTAAGGGAAGATTTCTCCTCGCTTTCGCTCGTCGAAATGACAGAGTGTGCTTCGCTTGTCGAAATGACAGAGTGTGCTTCGCTCGTCGAAACATATAGTATTGCATCTTATTCTGATTATTATAAACTTTTGTGGTATCTCCTTAAAAATATAGATAGTATACTTAGGTACTACGTGTAGGGTTTTAAGAAAAAAAGTCAAACAGAATATACGTAAACCAAAAAATCAAACTTGATTGTGGATATATGTTTTTCAGGATGCGCAGATAGGATTTTTATAAAAATTTTGATGCTGGCAACTGAGGTGTTATTTTTGAAGAAGATTTATTATTCTCTTACTTTAGAAAAAATATATTACTTAAAATGTGGACATATGGGGGTGTCCCAAAAGATACATCTTTGCAATTTCTTAGCACTCTTGTCATTGCGAGGAACGAAGTGACGAAGCAATCCCATAGTTGCGAGCGCCGCAGGTGCGTGGTAATCTTGTCTTCTGCAGCATTGGGATTGCTTCGCTACGCTCGCAATGACATTGCACACACGTCATTGCAAGCCCCACGTTTTGTTGTGAGAAGGCTCCACTCCACTTATTATTTTATAAAATAATTTTTGCAATATAAGGGTTAATTAAATATGATATACCAAAGAATCCTCCAGCAACTATTGCATAATTTGAATCTAATAGCTCTATTGAAGTAACGGACAAAGATGCCCCTTGGGGTAAAAAGTTTGTATCAAGTGTGCCATCAGGATTAAGTCTTACAATGCCTGGTACATAACAACATAAAACATTAAATTTTTTAATTTCACTATAGTGAAATAAATGTCATGCGAGTGAAAATTAATTCTTATTATTAAAAAAATATAGTATAAAAATAATTAATGTGTTGACATTTATCTGTCAATAATATTTTTGTAGAAAATGAATAAAAAATAATAAAAAGTATACAGGCTATGTTTTTTATTAATGGATTTTGTCCCGGCTTAAGGAAAAAAAACATATTATTGTGCTGTTTTGTGGGGATACTGCTGATTATTATTGGATGTACCAGGATTGGCCCTTACCAGTCAAAAAATACAGATCTTAGTGAAAATTATTTATCGGTGGTATCCCACACACCTTTATCAAATGAAATAGTATTTGCCAATAGCTCTGTTACTGTAACCTTTTCCCATGATATTGATATGAACACGGTTAATGCTACCACATTCTATGTAGTGGATGAGAGAAATCTCATAGTAAGTGGTACCTATGTTTATATACCTGCAGCAAAAACAGTGCGTTTCACGGCAAATGATGGCTTTGCATGGGGTGAAAAATATACTGTATATATTACCACCGGGGTATATAATACCAGTGGATTACATATGAAGGATGGTTATAGCTGGTCTTTTTCCATTGCACCATATTATGACCTGCAAAATCCGAGTATTGATACTTCGTCAGTGCAGCCGTCAGGAAGCAATGTAAATAAAAATGCAAGTATAACATTTAGAATTATTGATAATGGGCATATAGATGTTGCAAGCATTCCTTCAGGTGTACGTATACTGGATGTTAATGGGGAGAATATTCCATATAATTATTGGTACAATGCGGAAAATAAAGAGATTATTTGTACACCATTGCAGCCACTAATAGAAGGTTTGACGTATACTGTATATGTAACCAGCGACTTGCATGATGAGGCGGGCAATCCGCTGGATAATCCGTATAGCTGGCAGTTTACCGTGCAGGCAGTACCTCCACAGGTACTATCGGTTTACCCTGTTAATGGACAAACCAATGTATCGGTTGGTGAATATATTGTAGTAACTTTTAGCGAACCGGTACAGGAAAGTACATTGGCACAGGGCCTGCTTATTGAGGATAGCACAGGAAGTAGCATTGCAGGCACATTGCAGTATAATCCTGAAAATTATACCGCTACGTTTATCCCCGATAACCTTAACTTTGACACTGATTACACAGTAACTATCTCAACTGAAATTAAAGATACCAGTGGTATACCGCTTGCGCAAAACTTTACCAGCACATTTAGAACAATGCAGGAGAATATACAGCCTGAAATTATCAGCGTAACTCCTGTAAGCCCCATTGATGTGGAAACAGTATTCCAAATAGATTTTAGTGAACCAATGAATGATGCTTCGCTATATACTAGTATTATTTTGCGCGATAGTTATGGCCATATAATCCCTGTCACGATTGATTATGATGAACTTACCTATTGCTGTACAGTTACACCCTACAGTAACCTTGCTGGCTTTTATGAATATGTTCTGGAGGTTACCACTGATGCAACTGATATTCACGGTAATCCCTTGATTCAGAATTATTCGTATGCATATGTAACCAATCCATTTCCAACCAATACTGTGGTACTTGTCTATATGCCAGCTGATTATACGGGTGGTGAGTATATCATACATGACATCAATGAATTAATACAGGGATCGGTAAATATTAACCCTGCAATGTTACGAATAGTAGGTTTTGCAGATTATCAGTATGATAACAACACACAACTGTTTGAAAGTATATATGGTTGCAGGCGTGATATTCCATTGTCTGCTGCTGGATTTAATAGCAATGAATGTGATATGGCAAATAAAGATACAATACAAACAGTGCTTAATTTTATCCACAGTAACTATCACCCCCAACAAATACTTTTTGTGCTGCTTGATAGAACGGTACGGCCACTGTGGTGCATAGCACACGATGCAACATCAAACTCATATTTAACACTGCATGATTTTGCAGAAGCAATTAAAAACTATACTATACCGGTAGTAGCAATGGATGCGCCGGTAAAAAGTACTGTAGAAGTAGCCTATGAACTGAGAAGTGAAAAAACGGGGACTCACTATATGGTGGCCTCTCAGGGTGATGTGCTTGCGGGTGGTTTTAACTATACAGCACTTGCCAATGCACTCTATTCAACGCTGAACCAGCAGCCGCCACCGGCTAATATGGCTTATGCAATTGCCCAAAGCATTTGTAGCACCAGCGCATATCCGCTTCCAGGCGGCGAGGTGGATAAGCGTTCACTGGCGCTAATAGATTTGCAGCAAATTAAAGCAGCCGCAGATACTATGAATACTGTGGTACCAGTGTGCCAGAGTATATATATTACAAATCCGTCAACAATAGATACTGCCCGTTTTGCTGCACACTTTTATTATCCCATCCCGTGGTATGTAGACCTTGTGGAATTTTTGCAGGCAACAGGCAATGCAACACTCATTAATACTGCCAACAGTTTTTCAGGATGTGTGTTAAAAAAGGTAATGCCTGCTGGAAATACTCATTCAGGGCTTTCAATAATGTTTACCACAAAGACACATGAACAATGGTATGAAACATCCAATCCATATTCATTAGATTTTCTTGATTATAACTGGGATGAATTTTTACAGAACGAACATTTTGGGCTATATAAAGATGCGGATGAACCGGAAAATGATAGGGAAGAGGGGTTGATAGCCTTCACTGTTACGATATCATCGGGAAGTATCCAGTTAACAAAATATAATTATATTCATGATCCCTATGATATTGACATTTACACAGTCAATGTAAACCCAAAAGCAGGAGCGGTGTATGAATTAACGCAGTTCCATACAAAGGTTATAAATAACGAAAACAAAAAGTGGAATAAGATTGCCTGTAATGATGATGGTAGTGTTATTGCAGCCACTGCACAAAATGGATATATATACGTATCTACTAATGGTGGATCTACCTGGAATGAATGTACCGGGGCAGGAAGCGGAGACTGGCGTGGAATTACAGTTTCTGAAAGTGGAGCCTTTATCGCTGCCAGTGTAAATGGAGGCTATATCTATACATCGGACAATTATGGTGCAAGCTGGGTTGAAAGAACTGTAGCAGGAACCAGAAACTGGCGGGGGATAACCTGTTCGGCCGATGGAGAAAAACTTGCTGCAGTGGTGTATGGGGGAAATATCTACACTTCATCTGATGGAGGGAATAGCTGGCAGGCACGTGAACAGATAAGAAATTGGATTGGGATAGCAGGCTCAGAAGATGGTCAAAAGCTATTAGCTGCGGTATATAATGGCTACCTGTATAATTCTGCAAATGGTGGAGAAAGCTGGGGCATGTTAAGTCAGCCAGGTCAAGGAAGCTGGATGGAAGTGGCAAGTTCATCGGATGGGCAGGTACTTGTGGCGGTAGCACTAAATGGTAATATCATGATTTCGGCAGATTATGGAGTAAGCTGGGTGGCAAGGAATATTCCCGGCTCACCTGTCTGTCAAGCAGTTAGTATTACTGATGATGGCAGTAGCATAGCTGTAGTGTGTGGTAAGAAAATATACGTATCAAATGATTATGGGCAAAGCTGGTTATTATTGTATGAAAATGCATATCAAAGCTGGAGCAGCATATGGTATGCAGGGAATGGACATAAAATCCTTGCAACCGTAAATTCATCAAATACTGGAATTACCAATGGCACATTAACCATTGATATTACTGGAATACCTGAAAATTGTGAAGTTGCTTTAGGAATAATTAACCAGAGTGGAGAGTATGTTGTTGATCCTGATACACTACATAGTGGAATAGGGGGACAGATACACTATCAACTGGGAATTAACACTGATAGGTTTGAGCAATATCATCTCTATTTAGTGCCGGTTAATATTATGGGATGGTCAATGAATACAAAAGAGCAGTATACATTGCAATTGCAGTATAATAAGAATTAATAGGGGTAAATGGGGTAATGAAAACAAAGGCAAATCATAGAAAAAAACGTTCAATTATTATTAATAAGTATTACCAGCTAAAAACAGCTTTTGGTGTAGCAGGGCTTTTTGCACTATGCATAGGTTTTTTATTTATAATAACTGCGTCTTGTCTTGTATGGAATAACCATACGTTATCAAAAGCCATTACCCATCAGGTGGATTTGCAGAAGGTGCAGGAAGATATTCTGAAATCCATTGAAATGCTGTCGCGATATGGCAACAGGAAAAATTTAGTTTTTGAAGCATATAAGGCAATTGGCGATTTAAAGAAAAACACTGAAGCCTTAAAAGCAAGCAATGAACTGTTACATAAAGCAATTGTAATGAATGAATACCTTTTATGGATAAATGGCATACTGGCAATTGTGCTTGTTGTTGCAGTGTTTGTTGTCATTGTACGTCGTACACACAGAGTGGCAGGTCCTATGTTTTTATTAAAGCGCTATATGAATGAAATCATTGAAGGGAAGGTTCCGGTAATACGCCCGTTACGAAAGGGTGATGAGTTCAAGGATGTATTTGATACGTTTATGACAATGATTGATTCACTCCATTTAAAACGGCGAAAAGGTTTTACGCGAAATAACAAGTAACGGTTAATGATGTACAGTGGACTGCATTAATAAAAGATTACTGTGGAAGGTAAATCCAAACAAGTACTGTATGTATGAATAATACGACGATGATTCAAAGAACATGGTATAAGCTGCACTACCGGTGAGTGACAGTTGCGGGTCAAGTGTAAAGCCAAGAGTGATGCCTGATGCTACCTGTGGGTTATAGAGGAACTCACGTGCATATGAAAAGGGTGGATAGGTATGGTGTTTATCGCCATTGATGATATGAAGTATGTAGCCTGCTCCTATATAGGGAGTAATGCTAAATGAAAAAGGAAGAGCCAGGCGGTAACCGGCATTGAGCATGATAGCTATACTGTGCCAGCTTTGAATTGATGCAACAGGTTTATTGAGGGTGAACCAGGTAATAGATGGCATTACGCTTACATGGTAGTAGGTATTGTCGATAGTTGCCATACAGGTAGCCCCTGCTGCAGAATGCGCATAGTCAGAGAGATTTTTTGGAGCTGTAATATAGACCGGTGCAAGGGTTATTGCAGTAAGGTGGATGGCAAATGGCTTTTGGTAGAGTAATGGAATACGCTGGGAAGCGTAGTATTCAATTATTTTTTGTGCAATGTCATTGAAGGTGGTTTCTAACTGCCGGGGTGGAATCTTCTGATATTCTACAAAGAACTCATGGGGGTTGGTAGCAGAAGAAACAGTGACCTGTATTGAATATTCTTCAAATTCCATCTTTTCTTTAAGATAGGGAGTAAGCTCTTTGAATTGAATGGTATGGGTACGGGTTATTGTAAGGGATAGTGTGCGTGTAAGGCTGTCTGCTGATGGTGGATTATAAGCGCCGGCAGGGACTGAATATAATGAACTATCGCCAATAAAGATTTGCGATGAAATGAGAGCGTTAACAAGTGATTGAAACAATGACATGTCAAAATTTTTACACTGGTTGCAGATAGGCGGATTTGCTTTGAGTACAAAAGGATAATACTGCGCATACGCTGAGCATGGCAAAAGCAGAAGTGTATACATGATGATATATCGGAGAATGTGCATAATGGTATTTAATAAGCGTTTTGTTATAAGTGACAATTATTATAAATTCATAAATTTTATCAAGAATATTTTTAT
The DNA here is from genome assembly GCA_040756435.1 of Spirochaetota bacterium. Classification (NCBI taxonomy): domain Bacteria; kingdom Pseudomonadati; phylum Spirochaetota; species Spirochaetota bacterium. The sequence goes on from JBFLZD010000058.1 coordinate 9,350, forward strand.
AATTATTTTATTTATATTGATTATTATTATTTGCTCATTATATATTGTAAAGCATATATATTATTCATAATAAAGATGCTGTACGGGGCTTATACACCAATAAGTATTGAACGGAAGCTATGCAGATATTACCACGATTTAGAATACATTTCTTTTCATTGATGAAACGTTTGGGGCAAATTTTTAATACCTATAGTGAATATGCTCCATTGCATTGAGTGTGCAGGGATATATAAGAAATTGTTGGCAACAATGAAACAGGGCATGATAAAAATTGCAAAAGTGTCATTGGTTTTTATTATCTGTGTAGTGGGGTGTAGTGATATTGATTATCCAACCGATGTACTGGATAACAACCCCTTTGATATGTCTGGCGGTACTATAGTTATTGATGATGATGCAGAATATGCATATTCACAGCAGGTAAGTATTGCCTGTAATGTTGTAAATGCTGTTACCATGCAGTTTTCCCGGGATGCAAGCACCTGGAGCAGCTTAGAAGCTTTTAACCCTACAAAACAGTGGGTATTGCCATTGCAGTATGGACAGCAAACAATATATGGGCAGTTTTTTAATAGCCGTGGGGGAAGTATAGTATATCAAGATTCAATTTTTTATATTGAGCGGTTACTATATCAGCCTGCAACATACCTTGGTGGTGATGTGGCTATCTCTGATGATGGTACGGTTGTTGCTGCAGGAAGTTATGAAGGCAATGCCAATGCTGTGTATGTGTTCAGGAAGAAGGACATTGATTGGGAATGTACCGTATTACAACCTGGTGACGTACAGGCAGGCGATAAGTTTGGTTTTAGTGTTGCATTAAGCGGTGATGGCAGGTGGCTTTTTGCCGGTGCACCTGTTAAAAAGGCAGTATATGTATTTGAGTATAACGATGGATGGCAGTTGAGGCAGGAAATTACATCGAGTAGGGCATCGTTTGGGTATGATGTAACTACCGATGCAAGCGGGTCATATCTTGGAATAGTTTCATATGATGGAAAAGACATCCGTATATATTATGATAAAAATGCTAATGGGCAATATCAGTCAAATAATGCTGTAACTTATGTTCAAATCAAGCCGTATTCAATAGTAATAAGCAAAGATGGTAAATACCTTTGTTCCGGTATGTGTGATAGTGATAATAAAGGGATCGTACGGATATTCCCAGTTCCATATTTTACGTCTGGTTATTCTATAAATCCAGATGACAATCAAGTATATGCAGATTTTGGAAGATCAATCAGTGTGACTGATGATGCAGGTTTATGTGTTGTTGGTGCACCGGGATATGACATTGCATCAGACGATGATAAAGGCTGTTTGTATGTGTACCAGAAAAGTGGCAATGCCTATACTTTGCTTGCACAGGTAAAAAATACTGAAGGGGCAAATGGCGATGCGCTGGGTAAAGCTGTGGCTATTTCACCAAATGGTCAATATATTGGTGCTGCTATACCGCTTTCTGATGATGGCGGTGTGGACAGGGGTAAGGTGCTTGTGTACAAATTAAATGGGACAACCCTTGAATATGTAACTACATATACTGCTGATGATAGGGACAATAAATGCTATTATGGTAATTCTTTAGCTATAAGCAACAATGGTGTGGTGGCAATTGGTGCGCCATTTACCTATGTGAGTACTGTCAATGATAATGGCGGTGTGGTGTATATACGAAGGTTAGAGTAAGGATGTGAATTAAAAAAATAAGGACTATCTGGCTATGACACATTGCGCAGTAAGAATAGGGGTAATGGTAGTAACGGTACTGATAGCTATTAATACAGTTTTTGCACAACTAACTCTGTCGCAGCCGGAAATTATGGCGCAGGAGGAAATACCCAATAGCAGGTTTGTTGGCATTGTGGGTGGGTTTTATGGGTTTGTCTACCCCGCGGGGTCAATCTATACATCGGATAATTATTTGAAGCGCGAAAAAGGGAAATATTTTGGGGCAACCCAGGCAATTGGTTATGAACTATCGCCATACTTTATATTGCATGGTGGTTTTACGTTATGGGATGGTAAAGCTGCTATTACCCGGCATGTATTGGCGCAGGAGATGAAAACGCAGTACAGCATTGATACCTGTGCGCTACATACAGGGATACTGTTTGTCTATAAGTGGTTCTTTGCTGATGCAATTGTGTATACTGAACTTCCGCTGGAACGAGATACCGAGCGCGTACAACTGAATGGTGTGTATATGCAAACCAACTCGTTACAGGAGCAGTATGAATATGGCGGCTTTGTGGGTTGTGGCATACGAGTACCAGTATTCAAGTGGTTTGATATACTTATAGGAGTGTACGGTGGTGGAAGTTTTGTACCTTCAATTATTACCACTAAACATGATGAGTTATATTTGCTCAACGCTTCGCTTAGAATGGGTGTTATTGTGTATTTTCCCAATGAGGAGAAAAAGATATGAAGCATAACGCAGCAATACTTTTTATACTTATTGTCATTGCGACTGTGGGATGCTCTACAAAAGGTGCCGAAAATTTAGCCATTGAGGGGCAGGTGATGCTGTGTGGCGAGGGTATGGAAGGGGTGTGTGTGCAGCTTACGCATCCTGAATACGGTACGGTGGAAACGTTTACCGATGAGCTTGGCCTGTATCGTTTTGAACAGGCTTGGGAAAGTGATTATACCATTGTACCTTTTCTTGAACATTGTGAGATAGTTCCTGTGCAGCGGCAGGTAACCGTGAACGACAATACCGTGGTAAGTGATTTTATTGTGCGCCCAATGTGGGAAAAGCTCTATGGCAGTAGTTTCCACGATACGGTAACAGATATGGCAAGAACGCTGCGATGTGGGTATGTGTATACCGGTACAACCGATTACACAGGGAGCTATGGAGCATTTATTATGCGTGTTGATGCATTGGGACAGCTTTTGTGGTATAAGGAATATTCGCAAAATTTGTATATGAGTGCACGTGGTATTGTGGCACTTGATGACGGGAGTGTTGTAGTGACGGGATGCAAGGCCAGTGGCACAACTGGCGGCGATATATGGATAGCTAAATATGATGGCAATGGTGACCCGATGTGGGAAAAGATATATGGTGGCTTGCAGTGGGATGAAGGATACAGTATTATACACTTTGATAATGGAAGCGATTCAGGTTTTATGATAGCTGCCACTACTGATTCAACAGGGAGTGGCCGTGCTGATGTGTATATTATGAAGGTTGATGACAGCGGGAATATTGTGGGCAGCCTTTTTGATGCATTGTTTGGCGGGCAGTATAACGATGGGGTGCACCGTATTATTGCCTGCCGGGATGGTGGATATCTTTTTGCGGGGTATGTGGAATATGAGACGCTGGTGCGAGCGGATAGCAGGATTGTAAAAATTAACAGCATGCGCCAGCACGTATGGAGTAAAGAATATGACATTGACGCTTACGATTACGCAACTGATGTGATGGAGCTTGAAAATGCAGACATTATAGTGTGTGGCATTGCGTACCACACACTGAATCAGGAGCGTATATGGATAGCCAGGATTTCTGGTGATGGCAATACGCAGGTATGGAAAAAGGAATTTACTATTGGGATGTCGTGTGGGGTGTATGGTATGACACGGGATGCTGCGGGCAATATTGTGTGCACCGGTTACACGGTGGCACAGAATGAGGGCACCAGTAGATTGCTGCTTTTATCCCTTTCACCAGATGGCCAGTTATTGTGGCAACAGGTGTATGGTACCACCGAAGGTACAGGATATGCCGGCAGGAAGGTGTTGCGTACCGGGGATGATGGACTGGCGGTGGCCGGTATGTCTATTGAAAGTGGCACCGGTGCTGATGTGTACTGTTTAAAGCTCAATGATAAAGGACAACTATGGTAAACTCAATAAAAAAAGACTATAGCGGAGGAATACGCTATGAAGAAATTGGCATTTTGGCTATTGTTGTGTAGCTTGTTTTTTACAGCATGTAGCAGGGAGAGCAGTAAAGAGGAAGCAGTAAATACCCCGGTACTACCGGTGCGTATTTATGGTGATGGCATTACTGCAACGGATGCTGAGGGAAACCCTGTAAACCAGGAGGTGTATAATGCCTTTGATAACAGGATTGAAACCGCATGGCATCCTGCTACAACAACCATCATTAGCATACCCTGTGGTGCGCAATATGTGGACACATTGCGTCTGTATGGTATTAATGATGTGAGCATACGCATATATAGCGATAGCAAAAAAAGAAATATACTTTCCACAATTGATAACACTACAACCCACGACAGTGGCTGGATAGACATACCGGTGCAAAGCACACTGAATGAGTGTGTGATTGAAGTAACACCGTGTGGTACACAGCCAGCAATTGCCCACATTGAACTGTGGGGACACACAGAAACTACGATGGGTGTTTATACCCATCTGGAAGGTGCTGACAGCAATCAGGTAGAAGCTTGTGAAAACTTGCAAGCTGTTGATGTATATTTGGCAAAGAGTAATGAGGCAGGTGACAGTTTTGAGGTGAGTATACCAAACCCCTGGCAGTACCGGCGTATGTATGTGGTTTTTGAGGCTCAGATATTCAGACCGGTGAATGCCCTGCTGAAAGTAAACGAATGCGACTGGCTTGGCGGGCTATCCATCCCCGAGGCAGCAGGTAACAGCGTTATGCGGCAGCATAGCGTACAGGTATGTGTGCAATGGTTTGTGCCGGGTAAGAACACTTTATACTTTAAAGGTAATGGTCAGGAACTATCGCCCAAAAATGTGCGGGTGGTGGCGGTAAAGGATACTGGTTATAATGAGGTGAGGGCTGGAACTGATGCACTTGTTGATGGTATGACGGAAAGCACAGTAACTATTGGAGCAGCGGGGGCGATAGTAACCGTGAAACAGCCGGTACGTATGTATGGGGTACTTTTATATTTGCAGGGCGGTAATGTAAAGGTAAATGTAAAAGATGGTGCAGGCTTTATTGAGGCTGGCAGTATAGCGGCATCAAAAGCAGGCTGGTACTATGTAACCTGTAACCATGCATATGTCACTGATGCGGTACAGATAGTAACTGGTGATGAAAAGCAATGTACTGTGGGCGAGGTTATAGTATGTGGCTCGCCAGCAGGAGAGAGGAAACCTGAGATTGTGATAAGCTATCCCCGCAATGGTGAATACTTTGGACGCACAGCGTACATTGAAGGGTTTGTAACGCCGTATGCAACAAAGGAAGGAGTTGCAACGCTTACCATTGGAGGACGTCAGATTCCCACAGGCATAAGTGGGGGATTTACTACCGCCATAAGCAAGGATATGGTGGGACTACAGCATCAGGATGATGCTACCCCCTGGAAGCTTGAATGTGTAGTTCAGTACACAGCAATAGCTCCACAGGGCCTCCAGCGCCTGTATGATGATAGTGCAGCGGCACACAGCACAACTGCCACACTGGTGCTTGATACAGGATACAGCCCATATACTCAGAGTACTGGGGATACCACAACCACCAATGATACAAGCACCACCACTGATGTTCCGCAAGGGACAGGGTTAACAATAACAGTACAGCCTTCAAGTGCAAAGAGCATATACTACCAGGGAGTGCAGATTGAAATACCAAAAGGAGCGGTGGATGAGGCAGTTTCCATTACCATTATTCCGTTAGGGGAAAAGGATGTAGCACCGCTTACGCCAGGTATGCGCAATGTAACCGCACCAGCTGCTGGTTACCGGTTTTTGTTTAACGGCAAAGCACATGGTAGCTTTAAAAAGGCAATTACCATAAGTATTCCGTATGACAGTAGCAGGCTATTGAGCGGAACCAATGAGCAGCAGATACAGATGTATTATTACGATGACGTAAGTGGTATATGGAAGCGGATGGAGGGAAGCCGTGTTGTTACAAAGAAAGAAGCTGATTTTGCTCTGTATGCTCGCAGTGCGGTAAGTAGTACTGGTACTGGCGGGCTGGTGGTGGCACAGTCAACGCACTTTACTGATTTTATCAATGCAACGCTTTCCGTACCGGAGCATCCTGAGGCACTGATGTTTAATCCCAATAGCATCAAGGACATTAAGGCAGGGGATCCGGTTGCGGGTATGCAGCTTATACAGCCACCACAGGTAAGTAACACGGGTGATGCAGGGGTGCGTTTTCCCATAACTATCCCAAAGGGAAGAGCAGGGATGCAACCACAATTGGAACTTACCTACAGCCAGCAGGGAGGGAGTGGTCCCTTTGGATTGGGCTGGAATATGCGCATCTCATCAATCAGTATTGATACAAAGTGGGGTGCAGCTCGTTACGATGGCACCGATGTGTATGTGCTTGATGGAAGCCAGCTGGTGCCGGTGGATAACAATGGGAACTATCGCACACGAATTGAAGGAGGTTTTGCCAGGATTGTAAAACAGGGCAATCAGTGGATAGTGACCCATAAAAATGGGGTGCAGTACATATATGGGGAAACCGATACCGCACGGCTTTCAAGTGGTGGCAAAATTGCGCAATGGTTTTTAGAGTGGATGATTGATCCCAATGGCAACTGTGTGCACTATACGTATGCAAAAGTTACCGGAACGTTACCGGGTTCCAGTACCCCGTATGTGCAGGTATACCTTGATACTATTTATTATACGGGTTATAACAAAACCAATGGACCATTTAGTGTGCAGTTTATTCGTGAAGGTGGGCGTCCAGATGTGCAGATAGATGGCAGGATGGGCTTTATTGTGTACACTGCACAGCGGTATAAGGAGATAGTTGTTGGCTACAACGGTGAGACGATATGGCGGTATATGCTGCAGTATACTACCGGAGCATTTGATAAGAGTTTGCTAGCAAAAGTGGAGGTTCGTGCAGGGAATGGAGAGCTTTTCTACGCGCATGACTTTGAATACTATGATGAGATTGGTTGGGGTAATGAGCATTTGAATTTGTTTGGTGAAGTGGTAGAGATGGACAGATCAGCAAATATAAGCGAAAAGGTATATGATACAAATGTTTTTCATTATGGGAGTATTGGCGGATCAAAATCTAGTACAAACCAGTTTCAGTTTTCTGGTAATGTTGCACCGGGAAATCCTGAGAAAATGTTTTCGGTAGGGGCCGAGTATAGTGTATCAAAAACTGATACAAAAACAAAAATACTCCTTATGGATATTGATGGAGATGGATTGGCTGATCAGGTTTATTCTGATGGTGGATTGAAATATAGACGTAACTTAATGGGTGAGGGGATTAATGGTTTTGCTGCAGAAAAAGATGTCAGGGGTTTACCGTCTTTGGGTGATGATGAAAATATATCAAAGACAAAGGGAGTGGGATTGAATGCAGGAATGGCAGGGGCACGTTTCCAAACCGGGAATTCAAAATCTGAAACACTAAGTTACTTTGCTGATGTGAATGGGGATGGGTTGGTGGACTTCATTGAAGACAGAAAAGTGTACTACAACTATGGATATAATGAAGCAGATGGGACAGTGCAGTTTTCTACCGCAATTCCTCAAGGGAGTCAACCCGTAACAAATGAAATTAATGCACCAGTTTCACCGGTTGATGAAGGTGAGGAAGCTGAAAGTAAATACTCATTTTTAGAATATTATTTCAGAGATGACCCGGTGCTGGTGTGGAGAGCACCATTTGACGGCAAGATAACAATTAACGGTAATGTGATTGTACAAAAAAGTGTTCCGGAAAATTACACAACTGCAGATGGAGTGAAAGTAAGTATACAAAAAACAGGTACCATAAACTCTGCATTACCAAAATATGAAGATGTTGCAAGGGGGAGCAGTAAACAGATATCACTGGATAATGTGGAAGTAAAAAGTGGTGAATATATTCTTTTCAGGGTTGACTGCAATAGAGATGGGGCATATGATGAAGTTCAATGGAATCCGGTCATTACCTATAAAGGGTATGTACCGGAGGCAGTTGATGAAAACAATATGTATATATATAAGTATAATGTTGCAGAAGATTTTTATGTTTATGGCTCAGGTGTATTTGATACTCCTGTAACAGGAGTTGTAAAAATCAATGCAGGTAAAATTTGTAAATATGCAAAAACCTCAGATGATATAATGGTTAAAATAATAAAAAAGCGTATCACGCAAACAATTGATTGCAGTAATAACGCTCAAACCCAAACAGATATACAAACATTGTGGGAATATACATTGCCCATAAGTGCGGAATTTGTTGGAACAGTAGATATACCAGATAGAGTTGATGAAGATGTAGAAAATAGAGAATCCCGCATAGTGGGTGATAATAATACCGTTCAATCAATAACAATGAACAAAACAATATTTGAATGCACATTACAGAGTGATACCCCAATTGATTATAGAAAAGTTAAATGGGAAAATGACGATGGATATATGGGACCATTATTGCAATATACTGATGTGGATCCAGGTACTGGTGATAATCAGATGTCGGAGGATAATATAAAAAAACTTAAGGAAAGAATATTCGTTATCCCGGTGGTAACAAGTCTTTATACTAAACCGCTTACCTATATTGGAAATGAAGTGCAAAATCCATTGAATCCATATGTGTTTGAAGGGTGGAATGTACCCCGTAAAGGGAAATATCGTATTACAATTACGGCAACCAATGAAAAAGATACTCCTTATATGGAAAATCTTGTATTGAGTATAAAGAAAAGAAGACAAGGGTTGGGATATGTGGCAGATGTTTTAGGAAAAGTAGTGAATGACACTCATACAGGATTGCAAGCTGGAGAAACGCTGGTACTGCAGCAGGAGTTAGATCTTGATGAAGCAGATGACCTGTATTATATCATTACAGCAGCAACAACGGAAGGCTTGCAATTTAATCTTAAAGTTGAGTATGATCTTTTCAGTAATAATCCATGGGTAAGTGGCGATGAAATGTGGATGGAAATACCCGGGGTGGAATATATTGTATATACAACAATTGATCCGGCACAGGATATTTCGTTTGCAGGAGGTTTTAGAAACTGGTATTATGGAAGGTATAATGCTGATTCATTTATGTATGGACAAAATGCTCCCAATACTTACAACTATGAAGTTGAAACAATAAATACCGATCTTTTAAAAGTAGATATTGATGAAGCAAAAAACAACCCGCAAAAGTTTGCTGAAAAAATAGCTATTTGTTCTTCAATGATACCAAAATATAAAGAAAAAGTTGATACGCAATTAGAGGAAGAATTAGAGAGGGTAAATTCTAAAACAACAAATCCATCGTATCCTGTATGGCGTGGTATGGATGACGATTGCTGGATTGGTCCAGGAGTATTTGCTGCAACGCGCGTGGCAAAGAAAAATATTGAAGACCTATTAAATAATCCGGATATTGCTGATGAAGGTGAATCTGTATTGCAGGGAATGGGGACGCTGCGTGCGGGAACTACCAGTGCTGTTGATATGAGAGGTGTTTCAAAGATAACAAAGACAAATAATTTTACCGGGAATTTCTCAGGGATAGGTTCATCTATAACTATCACAACAAGCACGGGTCGTACAAAGCGCCAATTTTTTGATATTAATGGTGATAGATACCCGGATATTATTACGGACAATGAACTTATTTATACAGATATTAAGGGTGGATATGTAGGGCGTACTTCTGCAATTAAAGGGCCTGTACAAATATTTGTAAGTACAAATTATAATTTTAGCATATGTCCTCAATCTGCTGCAAAACAGATTGAAACAATAGCTAAAGGTGATGGTACAATAACAAAAATTATGTCATCTTTCCCAAGTGTTTCTTATCTATTTGGTACTGGGGATAATGATATCATCCTTGATTATCAGGATATCAATGGAGATGGATTGCCCGATAGAATTCAGGGGAATGGTAATAATGGATATTCGGTACAATACAATACTGGATACAGCTTATCACAGGAGTGTACTTTGGAAAATTTCAATGGAATACAACATACAAAGAATAAAAGCAAGTCGTTAAGCGTGGGCTATAGTAATGATAAATCGTTCTTGAGTGGTGGTGTCTCTGTACTTGAAAATAGCAGTGAAAAGATGGATATACCAATTATTAATGAGGGAGACAGGTATACACTCATAGACATCAACGGTGATGGATTGCCGGATAAAATTGTGGAATATAATGATGGATTAAAAATATATGTAAACACCGGTAATAGATTTGTTTTATATAATAAAAAAAGCATTGGTAAAATGGAAGAAACATATGGTATATCGTGGACACCATCGCTCACTTTAGGTGTTAAATTTACTATTTTGCCATTAATAACCATAGCTACTATTATTATTGATGGAGGAGGGAGCGTAACTAAAGACGCCAATTCCACCCAATATACACTGCGTGATATCAATGGCGATGGATTGCCTGACATTGTATATGACAGTGAAGGTACGCTTAAAGCACGCCTTAACCGCACCGGGAAAACCAATATGCTAAAAGCAATTAAAAATTCTATTGGCGGTAAAATTGAGCTTGATTACAAGCGTGTGGGTAATACGAGGGCAATGCCGCAAAGCCAGTGGGTGCTTTCAAGCGTTACAGTAGATGATGGGACCACTAACCTTGACCCAACTCCTGAAAGTGAACATTGCTACACCACACAGTACCAGTATGAAGGAGGAGTGCAGGACCGCAAGAACCGCGAGTTTTTGGGTTTTGCAAAGGTAGTGGAGCAAAAGGCTGACGGAAGCACGGTGGAAAAAGAATATATGGTAGATGACTACTATACAAAAGGACTGATGAAAAAGCAGGTGATTAAGGATGCAGAGGGCAGGGTATATGTTGAAAAAGAATACACCTATGGGGTGCGCACCATACTACCAGCCACAACACTGTGGCTCTACGAGATAAAATATCCGTATCTTATTACAGAAAAAACCACCTACCGTGAGGGCGGTGGTACAGGGGTGGTGCACACACAGCGCTATGCGTACGATGACTGGGGCAATGTGACCATGTATAAAGATGAAGGAAGCCCTGACACGCAAAGCGATGATGTGATAGCATCCATAAGCTACAATTACAACACCGCAAGCTACATACTGGACAGGCCATTGCAGATAGCTGTTGTTGATTACACGGGCAAGGTGTATAGAAACCGAGCGGGCACATATGACAGCAAGGGCAACCTTACGCGCCTTAGAATCATGGGCGGGCAGCAGGGGTATGCGGTATGGGACTTTGCCTATGACCAGTATGGGAACATCGTGGTGGTAAAGGAGCCGGCCAATTATGCAGGCCAGAGCTACTACATCCAGTACACCTATGACTCAACCGGCATCTACATAGAAAAGACAACCGATGCTTACGGCTACACAGCTGTGGCCAGGTATAATCCCGCCTTTGGCACGCCGTACTTTACCCGTGACATCAATGGTTACAGCTTTCAGTACCATTATGACGTTTTTGGGCGGCTCAAGTACGTATGGGGGCCGTATGATATGGCAAGTGGTCGGGCGGCCATAGAGGTGGTGTATGCGGGGGCGATAGTAACTGCCGAAGGGCTAAGCAGTCCGGCAAAAGCGGTAACGTATAATCGCAGTGGAGCAGGATACAACGAGGTGATAGCGGTGATACGTTTTTCTGATGGTATAGGGCGGGAGTTACAGGTAAAGACGCAGGGGCAGGTGGAAGGGGGATACGGGTTTATTTGTAGTGGAGCAAAGGTGTACGATAGAGAGGGAAGAGTCATTGCCGAGGGCAAGCCGTATTTTGAGCAGGGAGAAAATTTTGATTACACGCCGGTATCCCTGCTCTATCCAACAAAGTACGAGTATGACTGTATGGGGCGAAAAATAAAAACCACCTATCCTGA